>JAFMMJ010000003.1 GCA_017859785.1 Ilumatobacteraceae bacterium | reverse complement strand
CCTCTTCACCAACGAGTACATCGACGAGTCCATCGGCTTCTGAGCCGAAACGTCACTCGACGAGACGGGCCGGCGCCTTCGGGCGCCGGCCCTCGTCGTTTTCGCGCCCACAGAGGATGGAGACGGCCCCGGCTCAGTGGATTATGCGGAAAGGACGGCGCGCGCCGCGTTTCGACCCGCTCCACCGAACACCCCGGCGCCCGGGAAGGCGGCCGCTCCCGACAGGAACAAGCCATCGATCTCGGTTCGGTAGCGAGTGAGTTCCTTCGGACGACCAACGAGGGTGTGGAGCGGAGCTCCGCTGAACGCCGGTGTGTGACCCCGGTGCATGAGGAACTCCCGCTCGTACACATCGGGCGTCATCGCCCTCCACCGGTCGACGTTCAAGGTTCCGGGCACACAGAGGCCCTTGAGCACATCGAGCCACCTGGATGGCTCAGTGCTGTGTGACCACGAGTGGTTAAAGGGCGTGAACAGCACCTCAAGGCTGAGGACATGCTCACCCTCGCTCACCTGCATGGCGGGATCGATGACCGTTGGGACATTGAAGAGCAGCGTCGGATTCGCGGCAACATCGCCGCTGCGTCTCAGCCGATGCGCCTCCGCGAGTTCGCTCGGCGACGGCGACACGACGGTGGTCGGTCCAAGGTCGTCGACATCACCAATGACATCCACCAGCTCGCGATGCCATCGCATTTCAGGTAGTTGCGAGACAACCATGTCGAGTTTCGATTCGTACCCGTCCACCTCGGATCGATTGCGCCAGTCGGTTACCTGTGCACGGGCCGACTCGGGCACCTCATCGAGCCAGTCCGAGAACACCCGTTGGGGGTCACACGCTGCCACCACGAGATCGCAGGTCACCTGAGTGCCGTCATCGAGGACGACACCGGCCACCGAGCCTCCCTCCAGCATCAGTTGGCTTACCTTTCGCCCGAGTATCACCCGGCCACCTGCCGCGACGAGACTGGCTTCAACCGCGTCGACCAATCGCCCACTGCCCCCAATTGGGCGACCCATTCGAATCAGGTGGCGTGTGGCGTACCCGGCTGCGGCGAGTCCGGTTCCCGGCATCTCCGGTGGCACACCCCACACGGTCGGGCCAGTCGCGACTGCTGGCATCCAGAGGTGCCAGTCGTCGAAGTAACTCTCCAGAACAGAGCGAGCGCTCGCCTTACTCCAAGCGAGCAGACGACGGGCACCGCGTCCACGAAGCCGAGCCACGGTCGACACCAATCCGACCGATGGCTGCTCGCGAACGATGTCGATGAGGAGTCTCGCGACTGGGAGCGCGTCGTTCAGATATCGCCGATAGGCGTCCACCCAGTGGGGATGCGTGCACGCCATCGTCTCGAGGTGGCGGTCAACGTCGTGGTGGAAGAGCCACGGGCGGGTGTCGTCGTGGAAGGCGCACACCATGGAGAACTCCGGCTCGACATAAGAGAGACCGTGCCGGTCGAGTTCCAACTCGTCGATGAGCGGGAGAGCGCGAACCATGGTGTGGTCGCAGTTACAGATATTGAAGCGAGCACCCAAGTCTTCCTCGGTTGAGGCGCACCCACCGAGCGAAGATCGCGCCTCGATCAGCGTGACCTGCCGGCCCGCTCGAGCGAGATACGCAGCGCAAATCGCTCCGTTGTGCCCCCCTCCGACGACAACGACGTGACCCGAAGTGATGAAAGACGACATGCCGGCCTCAGGCGTCGGCGACGGACCACTCCCGTTTCGCAACCGGAGGCTGATCGCTCCACGGGAAGTTGATCCACAGATCGGTCCGACGCCAGACGTAGTCGCAGTTCACCACCGAGTGCGACTTCTCATAAATGACCGCGGTCCGCACCTCACCGACCTTGCCCTCGCAGAACTCCTGCACGCTCTTCAGCGTGTGTCCGGTATCGGCAACATCGTCAACAATCAGCAGACGGGCGTCAGCCAAATCCACGAAATCTGGCGCCGGCGGAAGGATTCGTGGAACCTCGAGGCGCTCGTCGACCCCGGTGTAGAACTCGACGTTCATCGTGTAGGTGTTCTTCACCGACAACGCGTACCCCATCGCGCCGCCGATGAGTAGACCACCCCGGGCAATCGACAGGATCATGTCGGGCTCGTAGCCATCATCGGCAACCATTTGCGCGAGCTCCCTGGATGCGGTTCCGAACAATTCCCAGGTGAGGATCTCGCGCTCTGAGGTCATGAGCCGACAGTAGCCGTTGAGCCCTCTCCGGCCAATGCGATGTCCTGGGGGCGAATCGGTACTCGGGTGAGGGGGGAAACACGCCGTCCCGCCTTCCTCAACGCGTCGTCCACCGCCGCGACAATGGCAGGCGTCACCGAGATACACGGCGGTTCGCCCACGCCCTTGGCACCGAGCGGCGCCCGTGGGTCAGGCTCCTCCACAAGGCTGATCACCACTGGCGGCATGTCGGCGATTGTCGGAATCAGATAGTCGGTGAACGAGGCGTTTCGAATCACCCCGTTGGTCTGGATGATCTCCTCCATCACCGCGAGGCCGAGTCCCTGCGCGACCCCACCTTCGATCTGGCCCACCACCGACAGCGGGTTCAGAGCTCGTCCCACATCTTGCGCTGTAGCGATCTGCACTACTCGAAGCAATCCGAGGTCGGGATCCACATCGACGACCGCGCGGTGCGCGGTGAAGGCGAACGCGGTGTGACAATCCCCCTGGCCGTACTCATCGAGCTCCGTGGTCTCGGGATGGTGGTATTCCGCGGTGAACTCGAAGAGGTGTCCAGCGACCGCCTCGGCGACCATCACCACCGGAACACCGTCAGCAGTAACCCACTCCCCCTCGATCCGAAGTCCGTCTCGATCGAGTTCCCGATCAGTGGCCACCTGGTCGAGGATCTGGCCGACCACTCCGCGACAGGCCTCGACCACCGCCCCGCCTGACATCCACGTTTGGCGCGAGGCAGAGGTTGAGCCCGCGGAACCAACCGCCGTATCGATCGACTCGAAGTCGACATCGGCCAACCCGAGTTCGGTGCGCGCGATCTGCATCGCGATGGTGACGAAACCCTGTCCCACCTCGGCGGTCGCGAACTTGAGCGCAACCCGGCCGTCTCTCACGACGCAACGCGCGGTGGAGTAGTCGTCGAAACCCTCGGAGTACATGAGGTTCTTGATCGACACGGCCATACCGACACCCCGCACCACGCTCCCATCGGCGGTCAGTCCTGCCCCGCCGGGCAGCGAGAGCACATGGTCCTCGGTCTCGGGCTCGGGCAGTGGAAGCGCCATCGTCTCCCTGATGCACCGGGCGACGGGTGCCACGTTCTCGACGCGTTGCCCGGTGATCAGATGGTCACCGGTCTCCATCGCATTCAGCAACCTGAGGTCCACTGGATCCATGTCGCACGCCGCGGCGAGGCGATCCATTTGCCGCTCATGAGCGAAACAGGCTTGGACGACGCCGAAACCCCGCATAGCACCACACGGCAGATGATTCGTTCGCACCGCGTATCCGTCCACCACGGCGTTCTCACACCGATACGGACCCTGGGCGTGAGTCACGGCGTTGATCAAAACCGCCGACGACGTCGAGGCATAGGCACCGCCGTCGAGCACGAATCGGGCCTCGACCTTGCGAAGCGTTCCATCCCGGTCGGCGTGGTGACGCATCCAGATAGCGGCCGGATGCCGATGAACGTGACCGATGAAGCTCTCCGATCGCGAATAGGCCGCCCTCACCGGGCGGCCGGTCACCAATGCGAGGAGGCTGACATGGACCTGAAGCGAGATGTCCTCTCTTCCACCGAAGGCACCGCCAACCCCACCCAGGGTCAGCTTGACTCGTTCCTCATCGACACCGAGGCAGGTCGCGATCTGGCGACGATCCTCATGAAGCCATTGGGTCGCCACAAGAAGCTCCACCCCCGCGCCGTCGGCGTCGGGAACGGCGACGGCTGCCTCGAGACCGAGGAACGCCTGATCCTGCATGCCGATCTCGTAGGTGCCCTCAACGATGACCTCGCCGACGAAATCGCTGTCACCTCTGACGATCCGCTGATGTCGAATCAGATTTCCATCGGGATGAATCGGCTCGAATGTTCCATCAATCGCCCGCTCGGCATCGAGGAGCGGTTCGAGCACCTCGTAGGTCACGACAACGAGCTCGGCCGCTCGCGCGCAGGTCTCAGCGTCCGTAGCCGCCACCGCCGCGACCGGTTCACCGACGAACCGCACCTCGTCGACAGCGAACACCGGTTGGTCTGAGGCGATGAGACCGAATCCATTGACGCCGGGAACGTCGTCGGCGGTGATCACCGCGGCGACACCCGGGAGCGCGACGGCGGCCGACACGTCGACGTTGAGAATCCGTGCTCGGGGATGCGGTGAACGCACGGTCACGGCCCACAGCTCGCCGTCCACGCTTCGATCCGAGGAGAACTCGAATGAGCCGTCAACCTTCGCGCCGCCATCAGGACGAAGCACCGGCTCGCCGACTCCGCCGGCGATCGCAGTGACTTCCCTGCGCTCACTCGTTGAGGTTGTGGTCACGGCTGCTCCCGCCGTTGCGAGGCGGTGTCGAGCACCGCTTCCACAATTCGGCCATATCCGGTGCACCGACACAGATTCCCGGCGAGGCCTTCCCGCACCTCGTCGACGCTGGGAGATGAATTCCGGGTGAGTAACGCATCGGCTGCGACGATCAAGCCTGGAGTGCAGAAGCCGCACTGCACGGCTCCCGCTCTCAAGAACGCGTCCTGGAGATCGGCGGCGCCCGCCTCGCCGATTCCCTCAACCGTCACGATCGAACGGCCTGATACAGCGGCAGCCATGGTCAGACACGAGCACACCGCTTCGCCATCAACGAGCACTGTGCAAGAACCGCACTCACCTTCCTCACAGGCGCCCTTCGATCCCCGAAGCCCGCATCGCTCCCTCAGGGTGTCGAGCAGGCTCTCCCCTGGGTGGAGACCGCTCACAGCGTGGTCGACTCCATTCACCGTCAGCGTGCACTCGGTCTCCACACGTTTCATCGGCGTTCCCTTCCCCGCTTGAGTAGGCGCGACGTGAGAACACGGACGCCGTGGCGCCGATACTCGGCTGTCGACCGGTGGTCGTCGATCGGCCGAGACTCCTCAGCCGCCATCTCTGCGACCGTCGCGATGGTGGCCTCCGAACAGGTCCACGCGTCCCAATCGAATTCCGAGGTCAAGAACGCGGACGCCTCCCCCGCCAACAGCACCGTCGGCCCAACCGAACCGAGGGCGATCCTCGCCCGACGGGCCGTCCCATCAAGCACGAGCGCCACCCCAGCAACGGAGATCACCATGGCGTTACGCACACCAATCTTGGCGTATCCCTGCCAGCCGTCGTCCACCTTGAACCTGACCGCGACGATCACTTCGCCGGGAGCAAGCGATGTTCGCTTTGTCCCGGTCAAGAGTTCGCTCAATGGGGTTGAGCGCTCGCCATCCGATCCCACACTGTCGACCGTTGCGTCGAGAGCGAGAAGAACGGGCAGACCATCGCCCGCAGGTGAGGCGGTGGCGATGTTTCCTCCGATCGTGCCCGCGTTGCGGATCTGGGGCGAACCGACCGTCCTTGCCGCCTGGGCGAGCGCAGGCGCGAGGGCGTCGAAGGGCGCCCGTTCCAGTTGCGACCAAGTGATGCCCGATCCGATCGTCAACTCCCCTGACGTCGGGTCGTGACTCCATGATCGAAGTTCCGGAACTTGCGCGAGTGATACCACCGTCAAATCCGACTCGATCCGCTGAGAGCGATGGTTCAACGCCACCATCAGATCGGTTCCACCGGCCAACAACACGGGGTCGTGAGAGCATGCCGCCTCGCGAAGTTCAGCCAGATTCTCGGGGATTAGCACCGGCACATCGCAGAGCCTACGAGAGCACCGCACCCCCTCTTGCGTCTTATGCCTCAGCACGACCGGGTCGTGTATGGTCTCAGGAATCGGGCAAAGGGCCCGATGGTGAACAGGGGGAATCACATGAAGACAACGTCTTCCCATCGTTCGTTCCGTCGCATCGGTGCCGTCCTCGCCGCAGCCGGACTACTCGTGTCCGCTTGTGGTGGATCCGACGACACCGAGGCCGACACCGAGCCTGCTGCGGAATCCTCTTCGGAGCCGGCAGCGGAGCCCGCAGCTGAGCCCGCCGAGGACGACACTCTCGGGGAGACCGAGACCGACGTCACCCTGCCCCCGGACGACGACGCCGACTCGATCTTCGGCGGGACCCTTCGTTACGGACTCGAAGCCGACGTCAACGGTTTGAATCCCTCATCTTCTGCACTCGCGGCCTCTGGTCTCATGATGGCGAACGCCGTCTTCGACACGCTCGCGGTCTACGACGACAACGGCCAATCAACCCCTCACCTCGCCGAGTCGTTCACCGCTAGCGACGACCTGATGACGTGGACGATGAAGTTGCGCGAGGGCATCTCATTCCACGACGGCACGCCGCTGAACGCTGAGGCCGTGCTCGTCAACTTCAACGCCCAGCGCGGCGATCCACTCGTCGGTCTGGCGATCATGCCCTTTTTCCCGGCCGATGCGACCGCCGCGACGGTGATCGACGATCTGACGATCGAGTTCAAGGTGAACTTCCCCATTGCCGACTTCGGCTCGATCTTGACCGGCCAGCTCGGCATGGTCGCCTCCCCGACATGGATCGCATCCGCCAAGGAGGACCCAACCCTGAACCAGGCACCAGTTGGCACCGGTCCGTTCGTGTTCGACAGTCGGAGTGAGGACTCCGTCACTCGCTTCGTCCGCAACGAGGACTGGTGGGGTGGCGACGTCTACCTCGACGCCGTCGAGTTCTATCCGGTGACCGATGGCGACGACCGGAACAACTTGCTCTTCAACGGTGACCTCGACGCGTTGCACACCACGAACCAGGCGTCGATTCTCGACTTGATCGACTCAGACGGCTTCCAAAGCATCATCGACGACACGGGCGAGGAGTCCTACGCGATGATGAACACGGCGATCCCCCCGTTCGATGACATCCGCGCGCGCCAGGCTCTCGCCTACGCCAGCCCGATCGAGGAGTACGTCGAGTTGATCGGACTCGGCGTCTCGCGCCGGGCAAGCCAGCGCTTCACCCCTGAAAGCATCAACTTCAACCCCGACCTCGTGCAGGTCGGCAATGATCCGGAAACCGCGGCGGCACTCGTGGCCGAATATTGCGCCGAGCGCGGAGAGGAGACCAACCCTCTTCTCGGAACGACGACCTGCACGGACGGCAAGATCAACGTCGAACTGCAGTGGTCCGGGCCGTCGGTCGTGCAGACGCGAATCGCTGAACTGCTCGACGAGGCCTGGAGCATCGGTTTCAATGTGACATTCCAGGAGCTCCCGCAGGACGCTCACGTGCTTCAGACAGCGATCGGCCAGTACAACGTCAACACCTGGCGCCAGTTCGGGGCGGTCGATGTCTGGACTGACAACGTGTGGTTGCTTTGCGCGACGATCAACCCAGCTGGGCTCTCGCTCAACTGGCCGCGCAACTGCGATGAGCAGCGGGACGCCTTGCTGTTCCAGGCGACCGCGATGGCTGATCTCGAGGCTCGTGCTGAGGTGCTCAAGGAGGCGGAGGCGCTGATCAACCAGGCCTTCACCTACATCTTCTTTACCCATACGACTTGGGTGAACTCCTTCGCTGACAACGTGCGCGGCGTGTGCGACCACACCTCTGCGGACGGCGTCAAGATGCGTTGCGCGGTCAGCGGTCGGACCTGGTTCTCGAAGGTCTGGATCGAGTGATCTGAGCCCCTGCCCCCGTTCGATATCGGAGAAAATTTGAATTACTGGGTGCAGCGCCTCGCGGCGTCGGTCATGCTGATTCTGGCCGTCAGCATGCTGACGTTCGGCGCCATGAACTTGCTCGGTGATCCCCTCTTCAACATCCTCGGACCGGCCGCCGCCGACACGAAGCCTGAGAGCCTCGCGAAAGTGGCGGCCGCCAAGGAGCTGTACTACCTCGATCGCCCGCTACCGGAGCGATACGTCAGGTGGCTCGGGGACATGGTCACCGGCGACTTCGGGGTGCAGTTCGGTTCGACCGGTCAGCCCCCGGTTAGCGAACTGGTTAAGGAGCGCTTCCCGCGGTCGTTGACCCTGCTCGTCATGGCGCAGTTGCTCGCCGCCATGATCGCGATTCCCTGGGCACTGATCAGCGCGGCGAGAGCGAACAAGCCAGCGGATCGAATATCGACGGTGAACTCGTTCCTATTGATCGCGATGCCCAACTTCGCGCTTGCGGTCATCCTGAAATACGTCTTCGGCATCAAACTCGGCTGGTTCCCACTCACGTTCAAAGCAACAGACCCCTGGCTGACTCGGGTGTACCAAACGTTTCTCCCGGCACTAACAATCGCCCTGCCCGCGGCAGCCGTGTATCAACGCCTGCTCCGAACCGACCTCATCACCACCCTCCAAGAGGACTTCATCCTCATGGCGCGGTCGAAGGGCGTTGGGCGACAACGAGTGCTCTTCAAGCACGCGCTTCGGCCCTCCCTGTTCTCGTTCATCACGGTCTTCGGCATCAATACCGGAACTCTCATCGGTGGATCGCTGATCGTGGAGAATATTTTTCGGATCCCCGGCCTCGGGTCAGCGATCGTCGAAGCGATCCTCCGAGAGGATTTCCCGGTCGTATTGGCGATCGTGATGATCATCACCACGGCATTCGTGCTGGTGAACGTTCTCGTTGACGCTGTCTACACCCTCATCGATCCTCGAGTCCGACGGTGAGTGACACCATCAATCGACGCCTTGGTCCGCTCTTTTGGATCGCGGTCGGCTGGCTGGTGCTGATCTCTCTCCTCGCTCTTCTCGCACCGTGGCTTCCTATCAAGGACCCCGACGCGTACTACCTGGTTCGGGGTGAACGGCCCCCGTACGCGCCGTCGGCAACCCACTGGTTCGGCACTGATCAGGACGCTCGGGACATGTTCGCGAGAACCATCTTCGGAGCTCGTGTATCGCTCGTGATCGGTTTTGTCGCCATCGCCTTTGGCATGTTGGTCGGCGGAACCACCGGAGTCGTCGCCGGTTACCTTCGGGGACGTACCGACCGGATCGTCTCCTTCGTGTTTATTGTCTTTCTCTCCTTCCCGTCGCTCGTGCTCGCCATTCTCATCACGGCGCTTCTTGATCGAGGCCTCGTGACCATCGCCCTCACTCTTGGCGTCCTTGCCGTCGCCCCGGTTGGACGGCTTGCGCGTGCGACCACGTTGTCGTTCGCCGAACGCGAGTTCGTCACCGCCGCGCGTGCCATCGGCGCGGGCGACCGCCGGATCATCATCCGCGAATTGTTGCCCAATGTTGTCATCCCCATGGGAGCCCTCGCACTGCTCGGCATGGCTGTCGCGATCGTCGCGGAGGGCGGACTCGCCTTCCTTGGCCTCAGCGTGGAGAAGGGCCCAACTTGGGGCAAGCTCATCCTCATCGGAGCCGGTTCTCGAGAACTCGAAAAATCGCCCTGGATTGCCTTCGGCCCGATCATCATCCTCTTCATCACCGTTCTCTCCCTCAACTACGCCGGCGACCGAGTTCGCTCGTATTTCGATGTCCGGGAGATTGGGCTGTGACCAGCCTGCAAACCGATGGCCGAGTCGCGGACGGCCGCCTCTTAACCGTTGAGGACTTGCGCACCACCTTCGCCACCGAACGCGGCCCCGTATGTGCCGTCGACGGGGTCTCGCTGACCCTCGACCGCGGCCAAGCGCTTGGCATCGTCGGAGAATCAGGCTCGGGCAAGACCGTGCTCTCTCGCTCGATCATGGGCCTCCTTCCCTCCACAGCCCGCCGAGAGGGCAGCATCCGGTTTGGTGACCAAGACCTGCTGGGTCCCAACGCTCCCGACATGTCCCGCCTGTGGGGTCGGGAAATGTCGATGGTGTTCCAAAATCCGATGGTCTCGCTCAACCCGGTGATGAGGATCGGCGAGCAGATCGCAGAGCCACTTCGCATCCACCTCGGCATGAGCCGTCGAGACGCCAAGGCGACGGCAATTCGGCTGCTGCGCGACGTTCGAATTCCCGAGCCGGATCGGCGTGTTGATCAGTATCCGCACGAACTTTCCGGTGGAATGCGCCAGCGAGTCATGATCGCGATCGCGCTCGCCTGCGGACCGACTCTCCTCTTCGCCGATGAGCCGACGACCGCGCTCGATGTCACCGTGCAGGCACAGATCCTCGAGCTCATCGCTGAGCAACGCGCCGAACGCAACATGTCGGTCGTTCTCGTCACCCACGACCTCGGCGTGGTGGCGGGCCATACCGACGTCATCGCCGTCATGTACGGCGGACGACTCGTGGAGATCGCGCCTACCAAGGTCTTGTTCTCACAGATGCGTATGCCGTACACCGAGGCGCTCCTGCAGAGCATCCCGCGACTCGATCAGAAGAGCCATACCCGCCTCAATGCCATCCCGGGCCGTCCGCCTGACCTGCATGACCCCCCTCGAGGGTGCGCGTTCGCTCCGCGCTGTGCTTTCGCGCGTGACCGCTGCCGCGAGGAGGCCCCTCCCCTGGCGACCGCGGAGAACCCCGACCACAAGTTCGCCTGTTGGTACCCGGTTGGCTCGCCCGAATACCACGAAACCAAAGAACGGATCTCCGCCGGTCTCGAGATCGGATCGACATCGTGAGCGACGCTCCCCACCTCAGGCCCGACATCGACGCCGTGCTCCGCGTGCGCGACCTCGTCGTGGAATTCCCCATGAAGCGTGGACGTCGTGTCCATGCCGTCTCGGGCATCAGTTTCGACGTCGCTCGCGGGGAAACGCTCGGCATCGTCGGAGAGAGTGGTTGCGGGAAGTCGACAACGGGACGCGCGATCATGCAGATGCCCCGACCGACATCGGGTTCCATCGAGTTCGAGTCGACGGAGTTGACCGCTCTCGGCAAACGGGAACTGCGCGAAGCCCGCACACGCGTACAGATGATTTTCCAGGATCCGATTTCCTCACTCAATCCCCGGCGACGGGTGCGCGACAGCGTCCTCGACCCGCTCGACATCTGGAACCGCGGAACCGTTGAGGAACGTGCCTCACGGGTCGACAAGACGCTCGAAGAGGTTGGCATCGACCCTCAGCGGGCGCATGATTCTCGCCCCCACGAGTTCTCAGGTGGGCAGTGCCAGCGGATCGCCATCGCGCGCGCCCTTGTCCTCGACCCAACGCTGATTATCTGCGATGAGCCGGTGTCAGCGCTCGACGTCAGTGTCCAAGCCCAGGTGCTTAACCTCCTCGAGGACCTCAAGGCCGCACACGGGCTCACCATGATCTTCATCGCGCACGACCTCGCGGTGGTGAAAAACATCTCGGATCGGGTGGCTGTGATGTATCTCGGTCGACTCTGCGAGATCGCTGATCCTGACCGCCTGTATGACCGCCCCGCACATCCCTACACGCGGGTGCTACTCGACTCTGTGCCGGTGCCCGATCCGAGCCTCGGTCGTGCGACCACTGCGATCACCGGCGAGCCGCCATCGCCAATTTCGCCCCCGACCGGCTGCCGGTTCCATCCCCGTTGCCCCGCCGCCGACGAGCGCTGCCGCGTCGAGGTGCCCGAGATGACCGAGATCGAACCCGGGCACCATGTCGCTTGCCACCACCCGTTGGTGACGCCGGTGACGATCAGTTCCTGAGCGTCTCGAGCATCGTCCAGAAACCCGGCCAGCTCTTGGTCACGACGTCCGGGTCCTCGATGAGGACATCGGGGACGGCGCATCCGAGCACCCCGAACGCCATGGCGAGGCGATGGTCGTGATGGGTTGGCATACGGGCGCCATGGGGTTTACCACCTTCGATCACCAGGCCGTCATCCTCAACGATCACTCGCACACCGCAGCGCGTGAGGCAAGCCGCGAGGTCACCAATCCGGTCGCTCTCCTTTCGCCGGATAAAGCCGATCCCAGTGAGCCGTGAAGTGCCATTGGCGAACGCCGCGAGCACCGCGAAGGTTGGCACCAGATCCGAGCACTGCCCCAGGTCGGCCACGAGAGGTTCGAGAGCGCCCTCGGATCCAGTCACACGGGTCGTATCACCCGTCACCTCAACGGCGACACCCATCGACCTGAGCAGTTCACGGAACGCGGTGTCACCCTGCAGGCTTCGCTCGCCAAGCCCATCGATCAACACCTGACCAGCACGCAGCGCTGCGATAGCCGCCGGATAACTCGCCGATGACGCATCGGGCTCAACCTCGACCACAGCGGATCGGTATCCGGTGGGCTCCACGACGATCGTCCCTGCGGTCTCGGAGACCTTCGCGCCAAAACGTTCCATGACCGCGATGGTCATGTCGATGTACGGCCGCGACACGGCTGGACCAGTGAGCCGGAGAGACAACCCCTCCGCCATGCACGGGCCAGCGAGCAGCAGCGCGGACACGAACTGGCTCGACACATCAGCTGCAAGTTCCACCTCACCACCACGGAGCGGCCCGGTGATCCTCGCCGGCAAACCATCGCCGTCCGCGTCAACGCGCGCCCCCAGCTCGCGGAGCGCATCCAAAAGCGCACCGAAGGGCCGACCTTTGAGCGGCGCGGCGCCAGTGACTACCGACTCTCCGTCACCAAGAGCGCTTACCGCGCAGAGAAAGCGCGAAGTCGTGCCAGCGAGACCCGCGTCGAATTCGCCGTGCATCGGGCGACCGGCGACCCCGGTCACCCGCGCCTCGTCGCCCACGACGGAGATCTCCGCCCCAAGACCGGGTAGGGCGGCGAGCATCGAGGCGGTGTCGTCGCCATCAGGCAGATTGGAGACGCGGCTCTCACCATCGGCGAGGAGGGCGCAGATCAACGCCCGATTCGCGATGCTCTTCGAACCAGGCACGGCCACACGCTTGGTGAATCCAGTGGAAAGCACCGGCACCGACCGAGCCTCTCCGGAATTCATGACAGCGTGGTGACGGTCGGTCGGAATCCTCGGGCGATGAGCCCTCCGCGGAACACCTCGACCGCCGACTGGTCGACGAGCACCACGGCGACGCCTCGGGCACCCTCAGCCAAGTGAACGACCTCAAAGTTCGCGATGTTCACCCCGAGCTCAGCAGCGAGGGTGAACACCTCCGCAGCCGCACCCGAGCGATCGGGAATCCGAATCCGCACCTCGGCCAACGAGGTGGGATCGGTGACGCGACCCGGCAAGTTCACCCGTGCCTCCCGTGACGCCGAGAGTAAACCCAACAGGGCGGGGTGGTCATCCTCAACCACCATCCGTCGGATCTCGCCGAGCGACGCGATCATCTCATCGAGAGCGTCGACGATCGCTTTACCGTTCGCGCGGCAAATGTCGATCCAGATCCCCGGGCGGCCGCTCGCGATTCGCGTCATATCTCGGAAGCCCCCGGCAGCGAGGCGCAGTAAGGACGCGTGCTCCTCCGATCGCTCGGTCGCGAGCGCCATCAGACTCGCCGCCGTCAGATGCGGCACATGACTCACGACGGCAACCAGGCGATCGTGCTCAACCGGAGGGAGAGCCACCACCTCAGCACCAAGGGCGGAGATCACGGAGGCGACCGTCGCAAACGTCGCGTCGGGAACATCGCTGTCGGGTGTGAGAACCCAGACCGCCCCTTCGAACATCTCCGGATCAGCCCCATCGAGCCCGTCGAGCTCGCTGCCGGCCATCGGGTGGCCCCCAATGAACCGGGGGGAGGTCACACGCTCGCAGAGATCGGCCTTCACTGATCCCACGTCCGTCACCAGACCCTCGGTCTCAGTGAGCGCGCGAGAAACCTCAGCAGCGACGGAACCCACCGGGGTAGCGACGAACGTGACCTCCGCCGAGCGGAGAAGACCGGGTTGATCGATCGCGCCGATTTCCTTGGCGCGCGACAGCACCTCCGGGTCGGCATCCTCGCCGTGCACCACCCAGCCACGATGTCGAAGCGCAAGAGCGATCGACCCGCCAATCAAGCCAAGGCCGATGACGTTCGCGCATCGGCCAGCATCGGCTGAGGTTCCGCTCACGTGGGCTGAGCGTATCCCGAGGCCGCGACGGCTTGGCCGAGGGCAATGACCTCGTCACTCAAAAGCTCCCGCCAATCGCCTGGGGCGAGGCGCCGGTCGGATATCGGCCCGATCCGTACCCGAACGAGCCGACGGACCTCGTGGCCGACCGCGGAGCACATTCGGCGTACTTGCCGATTTCGTCCCTCATGGATGGTGATTCGGAGCACCCCGGGGCTCGGTTGGGTGACCCGCGCCGGTGCGGTACGACCATCCTCGAGTTCGACGCCCTCGCGAAGGTGTCGGAGCCCGCTCGGCGAGACCCGTCCGCCGTGCACTTCGACCAAGTACTCCTTCTCCACACCCGTTGACGGATGCGCGATCGCGTTAGCGAGGGTTCCGTCGTTGGTGAGCAGAATGAGACCCTCGGTGTCGAGATCGAGGCGACCAACCGGAAACACTCGAGGTTCGTCCGGCACGAGTTCGACAACCGTCGGCCGACCCTGCGGATCGCTCGCGGTGGTCACCACTCCCCTCGGCTTATTCACCAGGTAGTGAACAAGCCCGGGACGAACGCCAACCGGAGCGCCGTCGACCGTGACCTGATCAGTCTCGGGCTGCACCCGAGCCCCGAGAACCGCGACCGTGCCGTTCACGACGACGCGACCCTCGGCGATCAGCACCTCACACGCCCGTCGGCTACCGAATCCGAGGGCAGCGAGCACCTTTTGGAGGCGCTCACCCTCCTCAGCCATCGGCGTCGACGACCGGATCCGCGATGACGTCGGTGTCGAGGCGAAGCCCGGTCTCCAGGGTCTCCACGACATCGGCGGAGGGGATGAACTCGGCGATTGGCGGCAGATGATCGAGTGAGGGAAGCCCGAGGCGCTCAAGGAACGTCTGGGTAGTTCCCCACATCACCGCCTGGCCGGGACCCGGGTCGCGACCAACCTCAGCGATATAACCGCGGGCGGCGAGACTGCGCAGCACACCGTCGGGATCAACTCCTCGGATTGACGCCACCTGCGCGCGGGAGATCGGCTGCTTGTACGCCACGATCGCGAGCGTCTCGAGCGCTGCCCCACTCAGGCGGGCGCGCTGCTCCGAGAGCACGAACCGCTCCACCCAGGGGGCGACATCCGCGACCGTCTGGAAGCGGTATCCCCCGGCCACCTCGCCGATCTCGAAACCTCGGCCCTCACGTCGGTATTCATCCCGAAGCCGATCGATGGAGTCGATCACCTCGTCCAGCGGACGTTCGATCAACTGGGCGATCAGGTCGGGAGAGACCGGTTCGTGCGCGACGAGAAGAATCGCCTCGATCGCACGCCGATGCTCACTACCGGGGTCGTCAGTGGTGTCGCCCTCGATGGCTTGATCGAAACTCATCCCTCGTACGCATCCACACCGCTCAGCGCGGCCTCGACATCCTCGCCGCCAATCCATGCGATCTGGATGTCTCCAAACCGCTCAAACTGATCGAGTTCCACCAATCCCTGTTTGAAGAGCTCGAGCACGGCGAGGAAGCGAACGATCACCTCAACCCGTTCGACCAATCCGTCCACCAACCGCCGAAATCCGACCTTGCCGAGCCGGGGCAGCTCGTCGACCAGCTCCGCGACAGCGTCGGCGACCGTCACCTTGACGACGCTCACGTGGAACAGGTCGACCACCGGTTCCGGACGTGGGGTCAGCGCCCGAATGGCAGCACTGGCGAGTCGACGAACCGAGGTGCCCTCGAGTAGGTCTGGTTGGAGGTCACGGAAACGTTCGTCTGGTCCCACCTCCCGTGGGAAGTGCAGCGAGGCGGCGGCAGCAAGCTCGCTAAACACCGACGCAACATCCTTGAACGTCTTGCACTCCAGTAGTCGCGCGAGGAGGAGGTCGCGTTCCTCCCAGAGGGCCAGCTCCTCATCGATGTCGACATCACCCGAGCCGGGTAACAAACGCCGGGTCTTCAGCTCCACCAGGGTGGCCGCGATCAGGAGAAACTCGGTAGCGACCTCGAGATCGAGGGCCTGCATCCGCTCCACCTCAGCCAAGTAGGCGTCGACAATGGACGCGAGATCGACGTCGTAGAGATCGACCTGCTCCTTCAGAATCAGCTGCAAGAGCAGGTCGAACGGACCTTGGTACACCTCGGTCGAGACATCCACCGCCACAGACTCACGCTACCGAATAGCGGCCCTCCGCTCGGGGTATGCCGCCCTCCCCCACCTCGGTAGCCTCGCGCTGTGACCCGCGTTCTCTCGTGTATTCAGCCGACTGGTGCCGTGCACCTCGGCAATCTTCTCGGCGCGCTCCGCAACTGGGTTGACGGGCAACACGACAAGGACGTCTTCCACGGGATCGTTGACCTTCACGCCTTGACCGTTACCACGGAGCCAAACGTCGTGGGTCCGGCTACTACCGACCTCGCCGCCATCCTGTTCGCTATCGGCCTCGATCCCGAGGTGGCGACGGTATTTGTGCAGAGCCACGTCCCCGAGCACTCCCAACTCGGCTGGATCATGGAGTGCACCGTCTCGTTCGGCGAGTTGTCGCGAATGACCCAGTTCAAAGACAAGTCAGCCCGTCGCGAGGCCGACTTCGTCTCGGCCGGGTTGTTCACCTATCCGGCCCTACAGGCCGCCGACATCGTGCTCTACGACGCGAACGAGGTCCCGGTCGGCGATGATCAACGCCAGCACATCGAAATCACCCGTGACATCGCGATCCGCTTCAACAATCGCTTCGGTGAGACCCTGGTGGTGCCCGAGGCGGTGACGCCGAAAGCAGGAGCACGGGTCATGGACCTGCAGGACCCCACCTCCAAAATGTCGAAATCGGGAGAGAGCGACGCCGGCTGCGTCTTCCTTCTCGATGCTCCCGAGGCGATCGAAAAGAAGTTCCGACGCGCGGTCACCGACTCGGAGAACGTGGTCCGATATGACATCGCCGAGAAGCCCGGGGTGAGCAACCTGCTCGACATCCTTTCGGCCGCGAGCGGGGCGGACCGCGACGCCTTGGCCTCCCAGTACTCCCAGTACGGACCGCTGAAGGCCGACACCGCCGCTGCGGTCATCGAGATGCTCCGCCCGATCCAAGAGCGTCATAGGGAACTGATGGCCGACCGCGGTGAGCTCGCGCGCCTACTCGGTGTTGGCGCGGATCGCGCGCGTGCGGTCGCCTCAGCCACCCTCGAGCGCGTGCACCGCGCCATCGGACTCCTCCCCCGCTGAGCGTCACATGGCCTTTCCTGGCGACACCGATCGCCGCATCCTGAGGCTTGCGATACCCGCCCTCGGGGCGCTCGCTGTTGAACCGCTGTACGTCGCCGTCGACACCGCGATGATCGGACGGGTCGGAACCTCCGAGCTCGCCGGACTCGCGCTCGCCGCAGCGGTGCTCTCCCTTCTTGTCGCCGGAGCGAATTTCCTCACCTATGGCACCACCCAACAGGTGGCTCGTGCCGTCGGTGCCAACGACCCGGCTTCGGCTGATCGCGCCGGCCGTACGGCCATGTGGGTGGCCCTCGCCGTCGGTGTGTCCGCCCTCCCGATTCTGGTGCTGGTCCGCGGGCCACTTGTCGGATTCCTCGGAGGGACCGGAACCTCGGCCGATCACGCCTCTACCTACCTCTGGATCAGCGCACTCGGGCTTCCAGCGGTGATGCTCGTCCTCGCGTCACAGGGCGTCTTCAGAGGTCACTCCGACTACCGGACTCCGCTGTGGATCCTTCTCGCCTCGAACATGGCGAACGCCGTCATCGAATGGTTCTTGGTGTTCGCCCTCGATCTCTCGGTCGCTGGGTCGGCGTGGTCGACCGTGATCGCACAGTGGGGGGCCGCGATCGCGCTTCTCGGACTTCAACGGCGGCGGATCGGCCGACTTCTCGGCAAACGGCCTGGCCTCGGAGAGGCGGCTCCCCTCCTCACTGCCGGGCGTCACCTGCTGCTCCGAGTCGCGGGGATTTTGGGAGTGCTCACCGGATCCACCTCCCTCATGGCGCGCCAATCCGACGCCGCACTTGCCGCGCATCAGGTCGTCATGGCGATGTTCATCCTGCTCGCGCTCATTCTTGATGCGCTCGCCATGCCCGCTCAGACCCTCGTCGCCGAGGCCGAAGGTGCCGGTCGAGCCGATGAAGGCCTGTCAATCTCGCGTCGCACCGAAATCCTCTCCGCGGGATCGGGGGCCGTGCTCGCGGCGATGCTCATCGCGGGATCTGGAGTCGTGCCACGCCTCTTCACCGCCGACGCGACCGTTGTCGATCAGGCGCAGGGGGCCGTCATCCTGCTCGGAGTCCTCCTCATCCCGGGTGCAATCGCCTTCGCCGGCGACGGCATCCTCATCGGGCTCGGCGACTACCGGTTCCTCGGGCGACTCTCCGTCGCCACCTTGGCCGCCGTTGCACCGCTCTATCCCCTGCTCGCGAAATTGAACACTGGACCGACCGCGCTCTGGGCCTGTCTGACCGGATGGATGACCGTGCGAGCCATCACCGTTCACCTGCGATACCGGTGGCTCCTTCGGGGCTCAGACTCGCTTCAACCCGCCCGCTGAGTCCGCGTCGGTCAGCAACCGCATCACCTCTGCTGGCGCATCGCCTCGCACGAGAGCGATGGTTGCCGGATCCGATCCCACCCGTTCGCAGAGTTCGGCGCCGATCTGCTCGTGATCGCGGTATCGGCGCGTGGTCTCCCCCGGCCGAGGGGTAACGGTCATCCAGGCGCGACGAACTGCGCCCTCTGGACCGTCGACCTTGCCGATGTCGTGTAGAAGCGCCCCGGCCAACTCAGCCCGCGTCGCGTCGGGCCGAGCACCGCTGAACCGACGGGCCACGCCGATCGCATGACGACGATCTCCATTTCCGAGACGCACCCAGAGCGCCCGTTCAGCCGACGTCAGGTGCGACTCCGCCCAGACAGCCTCTTCTGGCGTCGGCGGCCGTCGGTCGAGTTGGCGAAGGAAACGACCAACGAGGTGAAGACAGTGTCGAAGCGCGCTCACGACGGCGCCTTCGATCGAGCCGCTCGGGGGTGGGCCGCACGGTAGACCTCCCGAAGCCGTTCCTGACTGACCCTCGTATACACCTGGGTCGTCGAGATGGTTGCATGGCCGAGCATCTCCTGGACCACTCGGAGATCGGCGCCGTGATCGAGCATGTGCGTTGCGCAGGAGTGCCGGAGCACATGGGGCGAGAGCGTCGATTCGATACCCGCGCGCGCGCCGGCTGAACGGACCACCAACCAGATGCCCTGTCGCGACAAGCGCCCGCCACGCTGATTGAGGAACACGGCTTCGGCGTCTCCGCGGCGCCTCCACTCGCGCGGGGCGAGTCGGCCGCGCCCATCGTCATCGAACCAGTCGGTCAACGCTCGCGTCGCGGCGCCGCCGAAGGGAACGATCCGCTCCTTCGAACCTTTACCGAGGAGCCTGACCAGCCGCCCGCGCAGATCGACATCTCCGAGAGACAGAGACGCCACCTCAGCGACCCTCGCCCCCGTGCCGTACATCAACTCGAGAATTGCGCGGTCCCGACGCGCGGTCGGATCGGCTCCCTGCACCGCATCGAGCAGGCGCGCCACCTCAGCCTCGGTGAGCGGTTTTGGAACCCCTGAGGGAACGCTCACGCCATCGAGAGCGAGCGCGGGGTTATCCGGCCGCACTGATTCAGCCGCCATATGGCGATGAAGCATCCGAACGGCGGCGAGGCGTCGAGCGATCGACGACGACGCCGCACCCTCGCCACGTTGTCCGGTGATCCACGCTTCGATGTCGCTGCGATCCGCATCGAGCGGTGTCCGCCCTCGCCGCTGCAGGTGCGAGGCGTATCCGGTGAGGTCGCGGCGATACGCGGCGACGGTATTGCGCGCTCGTCCCCGCTCGCTGACGAGGTACGCCAGAAACTCCTCGATTTCAAGTGGAAGCCCTGCGTCGGCGAGTTCAGCCGATGAGGTCGCCATGTCGAAGCCGTTCCGCTGCGAGAAGAAGCCCGACCACCGATTTTGCGTCGACGATGGTCCCGTCGCGCACCAAATCAACGGCTTCGCTCAGTGGCAGATGGAGCACCCGCATCGCCTCCTCCTCCGGTCCCTGCCGAGAGTCCGCGACCGCCTCGCACCCGGTGGCGAGGTACAGATGCGTGGTCGCGTCGGACATCCCAGGCGATGGGACGATCACCGTGAGCGGGTCGAGAGTTTGCGCGCGGAGCCCAACTTCCTCGGCGAGTTCCCGAATCGCGGTGGTCTCCGGCGGTTCACCGGCAACGTCGCGCATTCCAGCGGGGATTTCGAGCACCTCACGCTCGAGGGCCGGGCGGTACTGCTCGACCAGCACAACCGACGCGACCCCTTCGGGATCGAACAACAACGGAACGACGCCGACCGCCCCCGGCGAACGCACGATGTCGCGCACGAAGACCGTGCCGTCGGGCGCCTCGAAATTCGAGACCGCAACCGACCAGATATGACCTTGATGGACCGTGCGTTCTCCGACGCGACGGAATCCGGACACGGGTCAGACGCGCGCGTCCGCGCTGTGCGCCCGGGCGCGAACGAGCGCCGCATCGATCAAATCCCGGAACAGCGGGTGTGGTCGATCCGGACGGCTCTTGAACTCGGGATGCGCTTGAGTCGCGACCCAGAAGGGGTGATCGGCCAACTCGATGAACTCGACGAGGCGCCGGTCGGGTGAAATCCCACTGCAAACGAAGCCGTGCTCCTCAAGGCGAGATTTGTAGTTCGGGTTGAACTCGAAGCGGTGCCGATGACGCTCGCTGACCACGGGCTCGCCATAGGCCTCCGCGACCTTGGTATCGGGTGTGAGCACCGCGTAGTAGGCACCAAGTCGCATGGTGCCACCTTTGTCGGTGACCTCCCGCTGGTCGTGCATGAGGTCGATCACTGGGTGGCGCGTCGTCGGGTCGAACTCTGTTGAGTTCGCCTCGGCCAAACCGACCACGTTGCGAGCGAACTCGACGGTCATCGCGTGCAAACCAAGACAGAGACCGAGGCATGGCAGGCCGGACTCGCGGGCGTAACGAGCGGCCTCGATCTTTCCTTCGAAGCCGCGGGCACCGAATCCGCCCGGAATCACCAGGCCATCGAGGTTCGCCAAACGGCCCTCAGCGAGCAAGCCGACGACATCCTCGGCTTGGATCCAGTCGATCTCGACCCGGGCGCCGTGGTGGAAACCAGCGTGCTTCAATGACTCCACGACGGACAGATAGGCATCGGGCAACTGGACGTACTTCCCGATGAGGCCGATCCGAACCGGCTCGGTGGCGGCTTCAACCTTGGAGACGAGGGCGTCCCAAGCCCCGGTGTCGACTTCGGGGGTCTCCATACCGAGGACATCGAGCACCACATCGTCGAGACCCTCATCGTGGAGGATCAGGGGCAATTCGTAGATGTTGCCGACATCGGCGGCGTTGACGACGGCGCGGTCGTCGACATCGCACAAGTTCGAGATCTTCCGCTTCAACTCGACGCTGAGTGGCGCCTCGCTGCGACACACGATGACATCTGGCTGGATACCGCGGCTCCGCAGTTCTGTGACCGAGTGCTGAGTGGGCTTGGTCTTCTGTTCCCCAGCGGGGCCAATAAACGGCACCAAGGTCACATGGATGTAACACACGTTGTCGCGTCCCGCGTCCTTGCGGAACTGGCGAATCGACTCAAGGAACGGAAGGATCTCAATGTCACCGACCGTGCCACCCACCTCGGTGATCACCACATCGACATCGTCGGTCGATATCCGCTTAATGCGGCGCTTGATCTCATCGGTGATGTGGGGAATCACCTGCACCGTCTTGCCGAGGTAATCGCCGCGGCGCTCAGCGGCCAAGACCGACTGGTAAATCGAGCCCGTCGTCGCGTTCGAGCTCTGCGTCAGATTCTCGTCGATGAATCGCTCGTAGTGACCGAGGTCGAGGTCGGTCTCCCCACCGTCATCGGTAACGAACACCTCGCCGTGCTCGTAGGGGTTCATAGTCCCCGGATCGACGTTGATGTAGGGGTCGAGCTTCTGCATCGTGACCCTGAGGCCCCTCATCTTGAGGAGTCGGCCAAGCGAACTCGCCGTCAGCCCCTTGCCCAACGAACTGACGACACCGCCAGTCACGAAGATGTGCTTGGTCACCCCGTCACCCCTGACCGCGGTTCGCGCCCGCCCGACGTCTCGTTACATGCCATGACGGGATGTCAGCCTAACCCGCCGGAGTGTCTGTGCCGGTGGATGAGCCAGCGTCGAGGAGCTCCCGTGCGTGTTCGACCGCGCGCGGACCGTCAGTTCCCGCGAGGAGCCTGGCCACCTCGCCCACTCGCTCGTCTCCGGAGACGACGCGGACCGTGGCCGCTGGTGGCCCACCAGCGGGATCTACTGATCGCTCGACCACCACCTGAGTGCGAGCCCGGCTCGCCACCTGAGCCAAATGAGTGACGACGAGAACCTGTCGGCTCGCGGCAGCCCTGGAGAACTCCGCTGAGATCGTGTGAGCCGCCCGACCGCCGATTCCAGCATCGATCTCGTCGTAGACGACTGTGTCGGGGGCCTCGAACCCACCGGCTTCAGAAGTCACCGTATCGATGGCCAACATGCATCGAGCCAACTCTCCACCGCTCACGGCCTTCGACAGTGGCAGGACGGGCACGCGGGAACTTGGTGAGAACAGCATCTCGACGCGCTCGCCGGCGGAGCCTCCGCAATCAATCTCGAGCCGAGCGTCGGGAAGATCGAGATGACGAACCGCGTCCGAAACCGCCTCGGCGAGCCGTGAGGCTGCGGCCCGGCGCTCCTCGGCCAGTGACTGAGCAGCAGCCTCCAGCGCTGACCTCGCGACCGCAAGCTCCTTCTCCAGTTCGCCAACCGCCGCATCTCGGCCCTCCAACTGGCCAAGCCGATCTCGGCACTGGTCAGCGAACCGGATAACCGCTGAAAGGTCGTCGCCGTACTTCCGTACCAGTTGGCGAAGCTGCTGCCTGCGTGCGCGCACCACGCCGAGCCGCTCTGGGTCAGCGCTGATGCCGTCAACGGCGGCACGGAGGTCACTCGACAGCTCCCGCATCTCAGCGAGAACCGAATCGGCTCGCTCGGAGAACGGAGCCAGCGCACCATGACGTCGGAGTTCGGACACCGTCTCGGCGACTCGGTCATCGTCGTCGAGCACCTGAACCGCTCGGGAGGCGACCTCTTTCAACTCATCGGCTGAGGAGAGCAACACCTCCTCATCGGCAAGTCGCGACTCCTCGTCCGCGTCCTCGATCACCGCACCATCGATCTCCTCGATCTGGTAGCGCAAGAGGTCGATCTCTCGATAGCGCTCACCCGAGTCACCCCCGAGAGCCGCGATAGACGCCTCGAGTTCCGCCACCCGAGCAACCGCGTCGTCCCACAAGGCCGTATCGATCGCGCCGTATCGATCGACGGTTGAGCGCTGGGCACCCGATCGCAGGAGGGAGTGATGGCTGTGCTGACCGTGGACCTCGAGTGCAGCCGACGCCACCTCGGCCAGGGCCGCGATCGTCGTCGGCCGGCCGTCGATATAGGCCCGTGACCTGCCCTCCAAGGGAACGACACGGGAGAGAACGGTCTCGTTCTCACCATCAACGACCCGGAGATCGACGCGGCACTCCTCGGCACCAACCCGCACGAGGGAACCGTCGGCTCGGTCACCGAGCACTAAGCCGAGGGCACGGACCACCATCGACTTCCCCGTGCCGGTCTCACCGGTGATAGCGGTTAATCCGGGACCGAGCGGCAGGGTGACCCGTTCGAGCACCGCGAGGTTCTCGATGTGGAGTTCGGCGAGCATCTCAGCGATCGGTGAGGCCGAACTTGGCCTTCAACGTCTGGTGGTACGGGCGGCGATCGAATCGAACGAACCGGGCTACCCGTGCCGACGGACGACATCTGATGCGATCACCTGGGGCCGCGTTAGCGCCCACCCGCCCGTCGAGGATGACACCGGCCGAGAGGGGGCCGAGCACTTCGACCTCGACGGTCTCGCTTGGATCGAGCACCATCGTTCGGTCGAAGAGCATGTGGGGGGCGACCGGTGTGACCAGAAGCGCGCGATGCCTCGGAGACACGATCGGTCCGCGCGCGGACAGCGAGTACGCGGTCGAGCCAGTCGGGGTGGCGACGATGACTCCATCACTCGCGAGGGTGGCGAAGGGCTCGCCGTCGATCAAGACGCCGAGCCGGATCGCCGTTCCGGGCGCCCCTTTTTCGACGACTACCTCGTTGAGGACGGTCGCGATCGACACCCCGTTGAGCTCGACGTCGAGCATCATCCGCTCATCGAGCCACCATCCGCCTTCCTCGGAGGAGAGCAATGCCCGACCGATCGCCTCGAGGCCGTCGGAGGCGCGCACCTGTGAGAGGTAGCCGAGCGAGCCGAGGTCTACTCCGAGGAGTGGGGCATCGCAGCCAGAAGCCGCCGAGACAGCTCGAAGCATCGTGCCGTCACCACCGAGGCTCACGACCAGCTGGGTGCCTTCGGGCGGGCCGGCCGCCGCCAGCGCCGCACCTGCTGACCCGAGCAGGCTCTCGGCGCAGACGTCGTCGAGGGTGAGGGCGTGGCCCTCGGCCTCAGCCCACTGCACGATCGAACGAAGGAGTTCAGCGACATCGTCGCGGGTTGGGTGGGCGACAACGTGAACGACCGCCATCTCAGCCTCCCACCCCGAGTCGCACGAGGTATTCCACGTTTCCTGACGCCCCAGTGATCGGCGAGGGAATTCTTCCGAGCACACAACAGCCAAGCGCCTCGTAATGAGCGGTGACGTCGTCGAGAGCAGCGCGGCGAATGGCGTCATCCTTGATGACGCCACGGCCACGCGAGACCTCCCGACGCCCAGCCTCGAACTGCGGTTTGACCAGCAGCACCATCTCGGCCTCTGGTTTACACCATCTCAAGAGGGCGTCAGCGACCGTACGCAAGGAGATAAACGAAAGGTCCGCCACCACCAGGTCAACGGGGCCACCGAGCGTCGCCGGGTCGGCATCACGGATGTGAGTGCCCTCGTGCACTTCGACCCGCGGATCGCCAGCCACCCGCTCATGGATCTGATTCGTGCCGACGTCGATAGCGATGACCCGTTCGGCCCCGTGCTGCAGCAAACAATCGGTGAAGCCACCCGTCGAGGACCCCGCATCGAGCGCCAAGCATCCGTTCACATCGATGCCGAATTCTGTGATGGCGTGTTCGAGTTTCTCACCCCCCCGACTGACGTACTTCGGTTTGTCCCCGAGCACGCGGACAGCCGAACCAGTCGCGACCCTGCTCGCCGACCGTGCGGCCGGCGCCCCATCCACCAGCACTTGACCCGATTCGATCAGGACGGAGGCCTCCGTGCGGCTCGCGGCGAGCCCCCGCCGCACCAATTCGCTGTCGAGACGCCGTCGCTCAATCGCCACGATCGGCCCGCCCGCGCTCGAGGAGCCAATCCGCCACCGCTCGAAGGTCGTCGTGGGATCCGGTATCGGACGGGGCATCGTCGTCGACCCCGGTGAGCACATGGGCGAACTCGGCTCCGACCGCCTCAGCCATGCGCCCGTCGGTGGAGGCGCGGTCCCCGACCATCACCAAGCGCATCACCGGGCCCGCCAGCCGAGTGGTAATCAGATCTGCCATCGGGGCCTCGGGTTTTCCAGCGATCACCGGCGCCACCCCACTCGCGGTTGCGACAGCAGCCAAGATCGAGCCACCTCCGGGAAGCAACTCAGCCTCGGTTGGAAAGGTTGGATCGGAGTTCGTGCCGATGAGGCGAGCTCCTGACCGAACCGCCCGCATGGCCACACCGAGTCGTCGGTAGTCGAACTCCGGATGAAGACCTACAACGACAGCGTCCACCGCGCCCGGAACGTCGGACTCGCCGGGAACGACTTCGCAGCCACGACGTTCGAGCTCGAGGCGGACTCCCGGACCAGCCGCACACAGAACACGCTCCCCCGGCTCACACAGCAACGCGGCGGCCATCGGCGAGGTCAGCACACGATCGCTCGCTGGAACGCCGAGCGACTCCAAGCGCTCAACATGGTGGGAGGCGGGGTCATGGGAGCTGTTCGTGATGAAGAGAACCTCCCAACCTGAGGCAATGAGATCGTTCAGCGCCTCGACCGACCCGGGGATCGGCACAGCTCGGCGCCACACCACCCCATCTAGGTCACACAGCAGCACCTGACGTTCACCCACGTCGACATCATGACACCGAGGGGTGACACCTTCGACATGCCATCCTGTCCGTATGGCGGACCTTGTGCCCTTTCGCGCGCTCAGACCATCAGCCGACCGTGTCGGCTCGATGATCGCTCCCCCCTACGACGTGATGGGCCCCTCGGAGGTGCGCCGCTGGCGCGAGACCGACCCGACGAACATCACTCACGTCGATGTCGCTCTTCCCGAGGACGGCGACGCGCCCTACGTCGAGCTCGCGGGACGACTCAGGAACATGATCGGAACGGGGGTGCTGCGGCGCGACGAGCGACCCACCCTCACCATCCATCGGATGAGCTTCACCAACGCGCTCGGGGCGCATCGCACGATCTCGGGCGTTGTCGGAGCGCTCGAGGTCACCCACGGCGAAGGGGCCGGCGTGCTCGCCCATGAGCGCACCACCCCGAAAGCATCGACCGACCGCTTCGACCTGACCATCGCCACCGAGACGAATCTCTCGCCGGTCTGGGGCCTCGCGCTCGGAGCCGGCCTCACCGAACTGCTTGGCGACCCGGGAGTCGACACGATGGTCGCTCAGATGGACGACAGCGCCGCCGGACCCGTGACCCACCGTTGGGAAGTGATCGATCAGCCCTCGCGCATCGCGGCAATTCGCGACGTCATCGCCCGCGACGACGTACTCATCGCCGACGGCCACCATCGTTACGGAGTCGCCCAGCGGGTTCTCTCAGATCACGTCGACCGTTTGCCCGGCGCCACCCACACCCTCGCCTTCATCAGCGACCTCACCGAGGAGCAGTTGTCCGTCGCGGCGATCCACCGGGTGTACGACGGCGTCTCAACCGAGCGACTCCGCGAGGCGCTCAGCGTCGGCTACCAGCTCGAGATGGGCGACCCGATCGAATCAGCCGCAGCGGCGGTGAGCCTCCCGTCGATCATCGCCGAGCGCGACCAGCCCTGCCTCATCACTCCTGGTGGGACCGTCGAGTGGCTGGAGTCTCGTTCCGAGGTGTTCGACGGCGTCCGAGATCTCGATGGGGCACGGCTTGAGTACCTCCTCCGCGAAGTCGCCCATGAGGTTGACTATGTCCACGATCCGGTGGAGGCCGCCGAGCTGGCGCTTTCCAGACGACCGGGGGCCGTGTTGATCCGCCCCGTCGGTATCGCTGAGATCACCCGGACCGGCCGGACGGGCGAGCTGATGCCTCCGAAATCGACGTTTTTCTCCCCGAAGTTGCCGACCGGGGCGGTGCTGCGACCACTCGACGGTCGCTGAGCAGGCAGGCTCAGGTGATGGAGGCCGCGTAGATGGAGGCCACGGTCCCGTCGAGCACGCGGTCGAACTCGGTGTCGTCCATCTCGACGGAGAGGCCCTCGGCCAAAGCTCGCGAGAAGCTCGCGATCATCCCGTGTTGACGCGACAGGCGCTCATTCGCCTCGTCGCGCGGGTACCCACCCGAAAGAGCGACCACGCGCAGCACCGAGGGGTGCTCGATCAACGGGCGGTAAAGGTCGTCCACGGTGGGAATCGACAACTTGAGCATCACTGGCGAGTCGACGGGCACCGACTCAAGGCACCCGAGAATTTCGTCGAGCAGCATTCGCTCCGCTTCCGCTTTGTCGGGAATCGTGATGTCGACTTCGGGCTCGATGATGGGAACCAACCCGTACGAGCGAATTCGAGCGCCGATCTCGAACTGTTGACCGACGACCGCCCGCACACCGGACGCCGAGGCGGTCGCGATCACCGATCGCATCTTGGTGCCGAAGATCCCGGCCTTCACGGCGCGGGTGAGAAGTGCGTCGAGACCCGGGATGTCCTTCAGGACCTGCACGCCACCGTCGGGGTCAGCGAGGCCTTGGTCCACTTTCAGGAAGGGCAGAACGCCCTTGCGTTCCCAGAGGTACTGCGCGGTGGGCAGGCCGTCGACGGCGCGGTCCATAGTCATCTCGAAGAGGATCGCGCCGAGCACCCGCTCGTCGAACGCAGAACTCATCATCATTCGCGCCCGCATAGCGTGAATGAGGTCGAACATCTCCTCGTCAGATGACCAAGCATCGGAGGTGATTCCGTACAGGCCGAGCGCCTTCGGGGTGCTGCCGCCGCTCTGGTCCAACGCGGCGATAAAGCCCTTCCCAGACCTCATGCGTTCAAGTTGCTGTCGGTTCATCGGTTCGTCCTCCGGTTGTGAAGTTGGTCAGGAGCGATCGCCATCCACCGAGGGCAGGACTCTTAGCCCGAGCTCAGCGAGCTGAGCCGGATCAGCGGGAAGCGGTGACTCGGTCATCGGGTCGGTGCCGGATTGGGTCTTCGGATACGCGATCACCTCGCGGATGTTCTCCTCGCCCGCCAAGATCGCGATCAGTCGATCGAGTCCGTAGGCGAAACCGCCGTGCGGCGGCGCGCCGTAGTCGAACGGCCGCAGGAAGAAGCCGAACTTGCGCGCCGCTTCCTCGGGTCCGATACCGAGCGCGTTGAAGACGCGCTGCTGGAGTTCGGGCTCGTGAATTCGAATCGATCCCGACCCGAGTTCCCAGCCGTTGAGCACGAGGTCATAGGCGATCGACCGCACTGCGAGAGGGTCGCTCTCGATCAGATCGACATCATCGGGGTGAGGACGGGTGAAGGGATGGTGCCCGGGCCGCGGTCGACCCGAAACCGGGTCGACGCCGACGAAGAGCGGGAACTCGACCACCCAGACGTACCTGTAGGGGCCTTGGTGAACGGGCGGACGACCCAAATCGTTTCTGAGGGTGCCGAGCACCTCGCAGGCGACTGACCACTCGTCGGCTACCAAGAGGAGAAGATCACCACTCTCGGCCTCGAGTTCCTTCGCGAGGCCGGCGCACTCCTCCGGTGAGAGAAACTTCGCTACCGGTGACTCGAGCTCGCCCCCATCGCCGACCTTGAGCCACACCAGGCCCTTAGCCCCAGCCTGTTTCGCTCTTTCGGTCAGTCGGTCGAGTTGGCCGCGTCCATATTCGGCAGCCGCGCCCGGCACCCGAATTCCCTTGATCGTCGACGCCGAAGCGAACGCCTTGAATTCGGTCGCAGAGAACACATCACCGAGGTCGACGAGTTCCAGACCGAAGCGGAGATCTGGCTTATCGCTGCCATAACGGTCCATCGCCTCATGCCAGGTCATCCGTTCGATCTCAGGAGGACGTTCCCCCGTGACGGCCTCAGCGGCGTCGAGCACCGAGCGACCAACGGCGTCGAGAACGTCGTCCTGACCGACGAAGCTCATCTCGAGGTCGAGCTGCATGAACTCGTACTGCCGGTCGGCGCGAAGATCCTCATCACGCAAGCACCGAGCGATCTGGTAGTAGCGATCGACACCCCCAACCATGAGCAACTGCTTGAAGAGTTGCGGCGACTGCGGAAGGGCGTAGAACGAGCCCTTCTCCTTACGCGATGGCACCAAGAACTCCCGGGCTCCCTCGGGTGTCGAGGGCACCAGCATCGGAGTCTCCACCTCGACGAAGCCTTGGGATTCCATCGAGCGCCTCACGGCGGCGTTCACCGCCGAGCGGATGCGAAGATTGCGCTGCATGCGGGTGCGGCGCAGGTCGAGATAGCGATACTGCAACCGCACGTTCTCGTCGACGGAGTCAGCTCGCTCGTCGATTGGGAAAGGAGGCGGGGTCGCCGACCTCAGAATCTCAACCTCGCACTCCCCGATCTCGACCGCGCCGGTCGGAAGGGCATCGTTTCGGGTGCCGTCGGGGCGCTCGCGGACCACCCCGGAGACCCTCACGACGTACTCGGAACGCACGTCGACGTCGCTGTTCAATACGCACTGAACAATGCCGGTGTGATCGCGGAGATCGACGAAGGCAAGGTGCTCGCCGTGCTCGCGGCGCCGCGCCACCCAACCGCACAGGGTCACCCGCTGGCCGATGTCGGTCTCGCGGGGGGATCCGCACATGTGCGTGCGCATCGATGTGCTGGCGGAACTCGCTGTGCTCATGTCCTCAACTCTCGGTCATCTCAGGGGGTTTACTCTCGGCTAGGGCGGCGGCGACCCGTGCAGCCGTTTCGGCGCGCGGCCACTGCTCTTGTGGACGCACACCGCGCAGGAAACGCGCTGTCACCGTATCCGACGCTGCTTCATCCTCACCGATGATTAGGGCCAGTTCGGCGCCACTGCGATCGGCCGCCTTCATCTGCGCCTTCATGCTTCGTCCGCCGAACCCCCGGTCGACGGACCGCCCAGCACGACGAAGCTCCGTCGACAGCGCGAGCGCCTCAGAACCTCCGGTGGTGTCCACCACGAACACCTCGACCCCGCCAGCGGGGCCGGGAAAGACGGACTCAACGTCACAAGCGATAAGGGTGCGCTCCACGCCGATCGCGAAGCCGATACCAGGGGTCGCCGGTCCGCCGAGATCCTCGACGAGACCGTCGTAGCGTCCACCGCCTCCCAGAGCGTTCTGGGCACTGTCGAGCGCACCGGACCGGAACTCGAAGGTGGTGCGGCGGTAGTAATCGAGCCCTCGCACGAGGCCTCCGTCGAGACGCCACGGAACGCCGATTCGATCAAGTCCGTCCCGCACAGCAGCGAAATGTTCGGCCGCCTCAGGCGACCAAAACTCCTCGATGCGAGGTGCCCCGGCGATGATTGGAGCGTCTTCGGCGCGCTTGGAGTCGAGGACGCGGAGCGGGTTCCGTTCGAGCGTCTCGCGGGACTGCTCGCTCAACTCACCGACGTGAGCACGCAGATGTTCTCCGACGGCCTCGCTGAATCGTCGACGGTCCTCCGGGTCGCCGAGGGAGTTAAGCACGAGGTCCACATCAGCGAGTCCAAGGGACGTCAGAAAATCCCATCCGATGGCGATGACCTCGACATCGGCGTACGGGTCATCGGTTCCAAGAACCTCCACACCGACCTGATCGAACTGACGCTGACGTCCACGTTGCGGCTTCTCGTAGCGGAAATTCGGACCCGAGTACCACGCCTTGTACGGAAGGGAGGGTCGATGCTCGACGAACGCCCGGCACACGCTCGCTGTCTGCTCCGGACGGAGCGCAACATGCCTGCCGCCGCGATCAACGAAGTCGTACATCTCCTTGGAGACGACGTCGGTCGCCTCACCGATCCGAGAGAAGACGCCGATGTCCTCCAAGATTGGGGGGACGATCTGCTCATACCCAGCCGCGCCGACCACCGTCACGAAGGCGCTATCGAAGGCTCGCCTTCGGGCTGCGTCATCACCCAGGAGGTCTCGCATCCCCGGCGAGGTGCGGAAGGTCGTCACGCGGCGAGGATACCGGTCAACCCCGATCGGCCCCGGGGACCGTGCGGTAGGCGTCGTACACCGAGTTGATCGCCTTAATCCTGTTGATGACGGCCTGGAGTTGCGCCGGATTCGACAACTCGAACTCGAAGCGCATCTTGGCCACCCGATCACCCCCGGTGAGCGTCTCACAGGCGAGGATGTTGACGTGGTGGTCTGAGAGAGCGTTCGCGACGTCGCGAAGCAGGTTCGACCGGTCGAGAGCGACCACCTCCACGCCGGCCCGATAGTGCGCTGGGCCCGTCTCGGAGTCCCAGTCAACCTCGATCATCCGGCCCGAATGCTCCTCGGCGAGCCCAACCGCGTTCGCGCAGTCAGCCCGATGCACACTCACGCCCCGCCCACGGGTCACGAAACCAAGGATCTCGTCTCCGGGCACTGGGGTGCAGCAGTTCGCGAGGCGCACCAGAAGGTCCTCGAGTCCCTCGACGTGAACGCCGACCTCCGGGTCGCGCCGGAGGTGGTGACGGATCGGGTCAGGATCCACCTCTGGAACATCACCGCGCTCGAGTCGGGCGACCCGTTGAGCGATCGACCTCGCTGATTGGTGACCCTCCCCGATTGCCGCGAGGAGAGCGTCGACATCGGCCAAGCCCGCCTCGGTGAGCGCCTGGTCGAGGACCGTGGCCTCGCTCTCAGATCGAAGGGCCAGGCCCTCCCGGCGCAACTCGTCATCGAGTTCCTCTCGGCCCGCCTCAATCATGTCGAGGCGTCGCTCACGGGAGAACCACTGGCGGATCTTGTTGCGCGCCCTCGCGCTCACGGCGAAGCCGAGCCAGTCCTGACTCGGAGCGGCTGAGTCGACCTTCGAGGTGAAGATCTCGCAGCTGTCACCGCTGGCGAGCACTGAGTCGAGGGCGACGAGGCGACCGTTCACCTTCGCGCCGATACAGGCATGCCCGACCTCGGTGTGTACCGCGTAGGCGAAGTCGATCGGTGTCGACCCAACGGGAAGGGTGATCACACGGCCTTTCGGCGTGAACACGAAAACCTCGTCCTGCTCGAGGTCGGTCTTCAAGTTCTCCATGAACTGCGCCGGATCGGAAACCTCGGCCTGCCAATCGAGCAATCGGTTCAACCAGTCGATGTCGCCCGAAGGAGAGTCGGACTTGTAGGCCCAATGGGCTGCCACTCCCCATTCGGCACGCCGGTGCATCTCCGAGGTTCGGATCTGCACCTCGATAGGACGTCCCGATGGCCCGATGACTGTGGTGTGAAGGCTCTGGTAGAGGTTGAACTTCGGCATCGCGATGTAGTCCTTGAAGCGCCCGACCACCGGGCGCCACCGACCGTGGATCGTGCCGAGCGCCGCGTAGCAGTCCTTAATCGAGTCGACCACGACCCGAACCGCGACGATGTCGAAGATCTCGTCGAACTCGCGTCCCTTAACGACCATCTTCTCGTAGATGCTCCACAGATGCTTTCCGCGTCCAGTGACCTCGGCGTTGATGCCGAGCTCAGTGAGCCGGCTTCGCACCTCCGCGACCGCTTGAGCGACGTAGATCTCCCGCTCAGGTGTTCGACTCGCGACCAGGTGATCGAGTTCAGCGAATCGCTTCGGATGCAGGGCCGCGAAAGAAAGGTCCTCCAATTGCTGGCGGAGTTCCTGGATTCCGAGGCGATGAGCCAACGGGGCATAGATGTCGAGCGTCTCTTGGGCGATGCGGCGCTGCTTCTCAGCCGGCATCGCAGCGAGGGTCCGCATGTTGTGGAGGCGGTCGGCGAGTTTGATCACCAGCACACGGAGATCTCGGGCCATGGCCACGAGCATCTTGCGCATAGTGGCCGCCTGCTGGGCCTCCCTGGAGTCGAACCTGATCCGCTCGAGCTTCGTGACCCCATCGACGATTGCCGCGACGTCCGATCCGAACTCCGCCTCAACCTCAGAGAGGCTCAACTCGGTGTCTTCTACCGCGTCATGCAGAAGGGCGGCCGCCAGAGAGACCTCGTCGAGTCCGATCTCAGCAACGATTCGTGCGACGGCGAGAGGGTGGTTGATGTAGCTCTCTCCGCTCGACCTGGTTTGAGTCCGGTGGGCGTTCGCGGCAACGCCGTACGCGCGCGACACCATCTGGACTGGAGCCTTCGGGTGGTGCCCTCGATACACGGCGAGGACCGGCGTGAGTTCGCTCGGAGTGAGATGCTCGTGGTTTCGGCGCCATGGGAGGACGCGATCGACGGTCGACACGTCAGTACTCCACCAGGCTCTCCGCCCGCCGGGCGCCGAGCGCCGCGCGTCCACCGAGAGCAGGCAACTCCACCAAGAACCCCAGACCGACGACGTCGCCCCCGAGTGCCTCCACTAACCGGCAGGTCGCTGCGGCCGTGCCGCCCGTCGCGAGCACATCATCGATGATCAGAATCCGCTCGTCCGGATGGATGGCATCGCGGTGGATCTCGAGCTTGTCGCTGCCGTATTCGAGGTCATACTCCTCACGGGCAACAGCCCACGGCAACTTGCCCGCCTTGCGCACCGGAACGAAGCCCGCCCGCAACCGATACGCCACGGGGGCCGCGAGGATGAAGCCTCGCGCCTCAACTCCTACCACTCGGTCGACCGCGAGGTCGTCGAAGCGACTCACCAAGTCGTCGATGGCTCGACCAAAGGCCGCTCCCCCACCGAGAAGTGGGGTGATGTCACGGAAGGTGACACCCTCCGAGGGGTAATCGGCGATGTCACGGATGTGTTCGCGAAGCCAGTCGCTGGTCGCCGCCATGGTCCAACGATACCGAGGCGACCGACCCGCCGTCAGCGACGCTTCTTGCGGCGAGGCCTCGGGGCGTGGTTGAGCACGCTCGCTGCATCGGCGACCGCGCGCGACTCACCCGGCTCAGCCTCGTCTCCACGAACTCGACGTCCCGCGGGAAGGCCGCCCATCACCATCGCTCGAAGCGGTTCCCCGACCGCGCGCGCCCAGCGACGATCCCGCCATTCGGCTGATCGTCCCTTCAGAACGGCCAGCAGGGGTGCGGCGATGAAGATCGATGAGTACGCCCCGGTCACCATGCCGATGAGCAGGGCGATCGCGAACTCGCTCAGGGTCGAAGCCCCAAGGAGTCCGGCGCCGATCAGGAGAAGCGACACCACGGGCACCACCGAGGAGAGGCTCGTGTTGACCGATCGCATGATCACCTGGTTCATGGAGATGTTCATCACATCGGCAAACGGCGCTCGGTGCGCAGCGAGACGGGCCTCGTTCTCTCGGATCCGATCGAACACAACAATCGTGTCGTAGAGGGAGTAGCCGAGGATGGTGAGGAAGGCGATGACGGTCGCTGGGGTGACGACGAAACCGAACACCGAGTAGATGCCGACGCTGATGACGACATCGTGGAGCATGGCGACAATCGCGCCAACCGCCATGCGCCATTCGAATCGGATCGAGATGAACACCGCGACCAACACGAGGAACACGAGGAGGGCGCGAATCGCCTTCCCGGTCACATCGCTCCCCCATGACGACGACACAAGGTTGACACCGACATCGTCGACCGCAACCTGCGCCGCCTCAGCGAACGCGGCGCGAAGCTCTTCCGCTCGGGCTCCCTCCGCTGCCTCGACCTGCACCTTGACGAACTCGCCGGATTCAGAGGAACGCAGCTGGATGCGAGCCCCGTCCGTAGACACGCCTTCCGCGTCGAGGAGCGCCTCGGCTTCGGCGACACCAAATGACGAGGCGGGTACATCCCACGACACGCCGCCCTCGAAGTCGATTCCGAGATCAAGACCGCGGAATCCAAGTGAGCCGAGTGTCAACACGAGCAGGCCAAGCGATGCCGCCAAGCCGAGACGACGACGGCCGTAGAAGTCGATCGCGGTCTGACCCCGGAACAGCCGGGACCTTCCGCTCTCTCCGACCTCCATCGCGGTTCCACGGGACTCATCGAGGCTCATGACGTCGCTCCCAAACCGATCAGGCGACCATCGCGGTACTTCGAGGCGAGAAGGATCACCGCGGGGCGAGTGAACAGGTAGCAGACCACGAGATCAGCCAGCGTCGTGAGCCCGAGGTAGAGGGCGAAGCCCTTGACGGAACCGACGCTCAACCAGAACAGGATGGCCGATGCCATCACCGAAACGAGGTCCGCGGCGAGGATCGTCCGCCAAGTCGATTGGAAACTGCGCGGAGCCGCGTTGCGAGGGGTCCTCCCAGAACGCACCTCGTCTTTCAAGCGCTCGAAGAGCACGATGTACGAGTCGATAGTCACGCCGATCGCGACGATGATGCCGGTCACACCCGCCAGACTCAGCGCGTAGTTGGTCGCCTGAGAGACGAAAGCCGCCAACGAGAACACCGTCGCTCCCCAGACCATGAGTCCCGCCACGACGATGATGGCGATCCGTCGGTAGTAGAGCACGAGACCGAGAAGCATCACCGACACGCCGATGATGCCGGCGATGATCGCAGCCCGCAGCGAGTCAGAACCGGCCGTCGGCGACACGGTTTCGACGCGCTGCGCCTCGACATCCACCGGGAACGCACCACGATTCAGCACGCGGGCCAGTGAGCGAACCTCCTCTTCGGAGAAGGCGCCGGTGATCTCCACCCCGGTGGAGAAGGCCGGTTGATTCACGGTTGGAGCCGACTGCACCACATCGTCGAGCACAATCGCGAGTTGTCGTGATGGACACTCAGGCGAACCGGAGAAACAGGATGAGGCCAGCGTGTTCCACACCGCCTGACCATCGTCGCGCAGGTCGACCGTCACCAGCCATCGACCCGTGTTCTGGTCGATCTGCGGGCTCGCCGATCCGCGGGAGAACACCTCTCCGGTTCCACCTGGCGGGCCGACGACACAGACCTGGGTTCCATCCGAGGTCGGGAGCGCGGCCTGACCATCGGAGAGCGATGCGAGCAATTCCGGCGATGGCGCGCCCGGCTGGCAGACGAGCACCGGCCGGAGCGTCACAATGCCGGCGACGTCGACCGCGTCGAGTGCTTGAGCCTGGTCTTTCACGCCGGGCAGATCCACGACGATGTTGGTTCCCTCAACCCGCACGTCGGGCTCAGCGATACCGAGCGACTCGAGTTCGTCTCGGATGAGCGAGCGCACCGTGTCGAGGTCCTCCTCACCCACTTCCTCGGTGGGCTGAAGAATGACTGAGACTCCGCCCTGCAGGTCGAGCCCGAGTACGGGGTGGTTCTCCGTCGCGAGGTTGACGCCGAGCAGAACCCCAACGACCAGCACGAAGCCGATCAGCGAGCCCCACAGGGCCCGACGATTCACGATTCGTCCGCGTCCTCGGCCGATCGCCGAGAGGGCGCACGACCCTGAATGGCCGCGCGAGCCACTCTCATCTGGACGTCTTCGTCGACTTCGATCCAGAAGAGGTCGTCCTCGACCGCGGTGATGAAGCCGTAGATGCCCGAGTTGGTGATGACCTCGTCCCCGACCGTGAGCGACGCCTGCAGAGCAGCGGTCTCTCGCATCCGCTTCCGCTGAGGGCGGATCATCAAGAAATACAGGGCCACGGGCACCATGAGGAGAATGACGAACTGCACGGCCGCGGCGCCGGAGCTGCTCTCCTGAGCGAGGATCTGAATCGTTGAGTTCATGCGGTCGACGATCCTACCGACGAGGGCCCATGATCGGCCCTCAAGCCCACACCTCGAGCACCTTGCTGCGCAGGGCAGCGAACCGGCCTTCAACGATCGCCTGCCTCGCTGATGCCATGAGCGCCAGCGTCCAGGCGACGTTGTGCAGGCTCACCAAGCGCGAGGCGGTCGGCTCGCCCGTTTTGAGCAGGTGCCGCAGAAATCCACGCGAGTGTCGGGCGCACACCTCGCATCCGCAGTTCTCGTCGATCGGCTGATCGGAGTCGGCGTGGCGGGCGTTGGACAGCTGTAGGCGGCCTGCTGACGTGAGCGCTGTGCCGTGACGGCCGAGTCGGGTTTGGAGGACGCAGTCGAACTGATCGACACCGAGCGCGATGGCCTCGATCATCGACGCTGGGTCCCCGACCCCCATGAGATAACGGGGGCGGTCGTCAGGGAGATGCTCGATCGCGGCCGCCAACGCGGGAAGCATCTCCTCGCGGGTCTCCCCCACTGAGAGTCCTCCGATGCCGTATCCATCGAAGTCGAGCTCAACCGTCCGGCGGGCGCTCTCAGAGCGCATGGCCGTGCTGACACCTCCCTGCACAATTCCGAACAGCGATTGGTCTGCGCGACGATGCGCGGCGCGAGCCCGCGAGGCCCAGGCCGAGGTGCGCTCGAGCGCCAGACGGATTTCCTGCGGGGGGCTCGGTAGCGGAGGACAAACGTCGAGGACCATCTGGATGTCAGCCCCGATCGCCTCCTGCACCGACACAGCGATCTCCGGAGTGAAGCGATGGCGGTCGCCGTCGTAGACGCTTCGGAACGTGACCCCGTCATCATCCACCTGAGGCTCGAGCGAGAACACCTGGAAACCACCGGAGTCGGTGAGCGTGAGGCCATCCCACCCGCTGAAACGACCCAACCCTCCGAGCCGTTCGATTGTCTCCGCTCCGGGACGCAGCATGAGGTGATAGGTGTTGCCGAGCACGATCCTCGCGCCGAGTCGTGAGTAATCGTCAGCGCTGAGGTACTTCACAGCCCCTCGGGTACCAACCGGCATGAAAAGCGGCGACGAATACGTCCCCCGCGCGGTGCTCGCGGTTCCCGCCCGCGCCGCGCCATCGCGGGCCTCGACGGTGAACTCGACGGGAAACACGGGCGCAGGCTACTGAGCGTGGCGATCGAGGAGCATCGCGTCGCCGAAGGACAGCATCCGATATCGCTCCCTGATCGCCTCCTCGTAGAGGTCTCGCCACCTTCGTCCGACGAAGGCGTCGATCATCACCAGCAAGGTCGTGCGCGGCAGATGGAAGTTCGTCAGCATCACGTCGACGACGGACCAGCGAAATCCGCGGCTGATGAAGATGTCGGTGCGACCCGACAGTCGACCGGTCGTGCCGGCCGTCTCGATGGCCCGAGTGGCGGTGGTGCCGACCGCGATAACACGCCGGGCATCCGCGATCTCAGCCAACACGTGCTCAGGCACGGAGAACTGCTCGGAGTGCATTCGATGCTGGCGGACATCGTCAACGGCGAGAGGTCGAAAGGTGTCGAGACCCACCACGAGCTCCACCCGCGCGATTCGAGCACCTGATGCCTCGACCTGTTCCATCAGCTCAGGAGTGAAGTGGAGTCCGGCGGTCGGGGCGGCGGCACTCGCGGCCCGTTTGGCGTACACGGTTTGATATCGCTCGGGGTCGGCGAGGGGCGTCGTGATGTACGGAGGGAGCGGCATCTCGCCGATCTCTGCGAGCCGCTCGGGCTCGGCGAGCAACTCCACGATGAATTGGCCATCGTCGGAGCTGTCCCGTCCCACGATTTCCACGACCTCCTGCTCACCGGAGGACAGCAGTACCTCGCCCTCGCGCAGTTTGCGTCCGGGGCGAGCGAGCGCGCGCCATCTTCGACCATCCACCAGTTCGAGAAGCAGGATCTCAACGCTTCCCCCGCTCCCCCTCTTGAGTGAGAGACGTGCCGGAAGCACCCTGGTCTCATTGACGACCACGAGATCACCTTCGCCGACGAGGTCGGGGAACTGGCTCACCTGCAGATGCTCGGAGGGACGACTTCCCAGGTCGACCAGCAGCCTTGCCGCTGAGCGAGGCTCGATGGGCTCCTGCGCGATCAACTCCGGAGGCAGGTCGTAATCGAATTCGTCGGCACTCAGCATCGATTCGACCTCGGACGACCTTTCCGACATGGCGGTCAGTCGAACAGGGCTGGGTCGCCGTCGTTCGGAACTGCCATCCCGAGATGGGCGTACGCCGATGGCATAGCCACGCGCCCTCTTGGCGTGCGCGCGATCAGCCCCTGCTGGATGAGGAAGGGCTCATGGACGTCCTCGACCGTCTCGGGCTGTTCCCCGAGCGTGATCGCGAGGGTCGAGAGTCCGACCGGTCGACCCCCGAACTGGGCGCACAGCGCGGAGAGAAGAGCCCGATCGACCTTGTCGAGACCGAGGGCATCGACTCCGAAGACCGACAACCCCTCCCGTGCCACTTCTGAGGTGACCACGCCATCAGCGCGGACCTCCGCGAAGTCGCGAACGCGGCGCAAAAGCCGATTCGCGATGCGCGGGGTGCCTCGGGATCGCCGAGCGATTTCGCGCGCGCCGTCGGCCTCGATACCGACATCGAGGATTCCGGCCGCCCTCGTCACGATGGTCTCGAGCTCGTCCGCGTTGTAGTAGTCAAGACGCGCGACATAGCCGAATCGGTCTCGCAGCGGCCCGGTGATCATTCCGGTCCGAGTTGTCGCGCCGACCAGAGTGAACGGAGGCATGGTGAGCCGGATGCTCGAGGCGGCGGGCCCCTTACCGACGACGATGTCGATCTGGAAGTCCTCCATCGCCGGATAGAGGATCTCCTCGACCGAACGGGACAGCCGGTGGATCTCGTCGATGAAGAGCACATCTCCCTCGCCCAACTTGGTGAGGATCGCCGCCAAATCGCCAGCCCGCTCGAGTGCCGGACCGGAAGTGACGTGAAGTTCAACCTCACACTCGGTGGCGATGATGCCGGCCAATGTGGTCTTGCCGAGCCCGGGAGGACCAGCGAAAAGCAGATGGTCCACGACCTGTGAACGGCCTCTGGCCGCCTCCAACACGATCTTGAGGTGTTCCTTCAGTTCGCTCTGACCGACGAACTCATCGAGCGTTCTCGGTCGCAGGCCGCCCTCGGCCGCGTCGTCGACCGATTCGGCCGGATCGAGGTACTCGTCACGCACGACGACCTCCAAGTTCGGCCAGAGCGATCCTTAGCGCCTCGGACGGATCGGCGCCTGCTGGCACGGATGGCAACACACTCCGGATCTCGTCGGAGGAGTATCCGAGTTGCTCGAGCGCACCGCGGATGCCGCTGCCACCTGAGGCGGGCGCGGAGTCGACCACGATGTCGAGCCGAGACCGAAGCTCGACGATGAGACGCTGCGCTGTTTTCGGGCCGATTCCTGGCACGGAGGTGAGCAGCGCAACATCGTCGTTGGCCACCGCTGCCGCCAGTGAGGCCTGATCGAGGGTAGCGAGCAGGGCCAGAGCCATGGCAGGACCAACTCCGTGGGTCGCGATCAGGATTCGGAACGTGTCGCGCTCAGCCCGCGAGCCGAATCCGTAGAGGAGATGCGCGTCGTCTCGAACAACCAAATGGGTATGGAGGTGCACCTGATCTCCAGCGGTTGCTCCGGGGAGAGTGCCGGTGGAGCAGACAACCTCGTAGCCGACTCCGCCCACGTCGACCACCAGGGCGCCCCCCGCCTCCCGATGGGTGAGTTCTCCGCGAAGGTGCCCGATCATCGATTGCCTCTCGCGGCCGACGCGCGCGCGACGGCGACCCGGGTGGGTGCGACCGCCAGGTGGCAGAGCGCGAGTGCCGCGGCATCAGCAGCGTCCGCCGGCTTCGGAACGTTTGGCAGGCCGAGTCGCATCTGCACCATCCGCCCAACCTGCGCCTTGTCGGCGCCCCCGTGTCCCGTCACCGTCTGCTTCACCTCGTTCGGTGTGTATTGCACGACCTCGCAGCCAGCAGCCCAGGCCTCGGAGAGCGCGATGCCGCTGGCCTGGCCGACGCTCATCGCCGTGCGAACGTTCACCTGGAAGAACACCCGCTCGACCGCCACCACATCCGGTCGGTACTCCTCAAGGAGCGCCGTGATGTCGATCTTCAGCCTGGCGAGGCGCTCGGGAAGGTCGGCGTCGACTGGGGTGGCTATCACGCCGATGGCGACCGGAGTTGGCTGAGGCCGATCAGCGTCGACGACCGCGTAGCCGCATCGGGTCAGGCCAGGATCGATGCCGAGCACCCTCATCACCGAACGATCGGTCATCGCGTCCCATCCAATCCGGCAAGCGCGACGACGACGCAAACGTTACGTCGACACACCGCGGCCGTGCGATCAAGAGCGAACACAGGTTCGATTCTAGTGCGGGGTGCTTGCGCCCCAAGCGACCCTCAGTCGAGAGCAGCAAGGGCAGCGACGAGTTCATCGACCGGCCGGTACGTGAGGCCGGCCTTCGCGCGATGCGCGTACCGAATCGTCCCCGAGCCATCAACGATGAAGACGCTTCGACGGGGAAAACCGAGCGGCCCGAGCGTCCCCCATTCGGCCGATACCGCCTTATCGGTGTCGGCTAGCAGAGGGAAGCCGAAGCCATGTTTCGCCGAGAACGATTCGTGACTGGCCATGTCTTGGGCAGAGATGCCGAGCACCTGGGCGTCGAGCGCCTCAAACTGGGACAAGCCCTCGCTATACGAGTTCAGTTGACGAGTGCAGACCGGGCTGTCATCTCCCGGGTAGAACACCACCACGACGGGCCGAGGACGAAGCGAACTCAACCGGATCGATCCGCCCCCGGTCGCCGGAAGCTCGAAATCCGGCGCGGGATCGCCGACGGACAGGGTGCCGCGGCTCACGAAGTCGCGGCCTCCAACACCTCGTCGGACATTTCGAAGTTGGAGTAGACGTCCTGCACGTCGTCATTGTCCTCCATCGCCTCGATGATGCGCACGACCGAGCGCGCTGCCTCCACCGAGTCGATGGGCACGAGATTGTCACTCACCATCGGCGAATCAGCGGCGATCACACCGAAACCGCGATCCTCGAGGGTGTCGCGCACCGAGGCGACCGCCGACGGCTCGCAGGCGATCCGCCACGCTCCGCCCTCGTCAGCCAGGTCATCAGCCCCGCATTCGAGTACCACCTCGAGCAGGTCGTCCTCAGTGGCGGAACCATCCACAAGCACGATTCCACGACGGTGGAACTGCCAACTGACCGAACCCGGTTCGGCCATCGAGCCGCCCATCTTGGTGAACACGTTCCTGATCTCGGCGCCGGTGCGATTCCGGTTGTCGGTCAGCACCTCGATGAGCAGGGCGACCCCACCGGGCGCGTAGCCCTCGTAGGTGATCGCCTCGTAGTTATCAGCTCCCGCCTCTCCGGTACCGCGCTTCACCGCCCGGTCGATGGCGTCGTTGGTCATCTGAGCGCCCTTGGCTTTAGCCACCGCGGTCCTGAGGGTCGGATTGGAGTCGACATCCCCGCCCCCAGCGCGAGCGGCCACTTCGATCTGCCGGGCGAGCTTCGCGAAGAGCTTGCCGCGGGCCTTATCCGCGGCCCCCTTCTTGTGCTTGATGGTCGCCCATTTTGAATGGCCCGACATTCTCAGTCCTCCTGTGAAGCGTCCGCGACGGTGGTGAGGCTACGGCCGATCTGATCGATGAGGAGCCGATGAACGGTCGCATCCCCCGAGAGTTCCGGATGGAAGGCGCAACCGATCGCTACACCATCGCGCACGAGTACGGGCTCCCCGTGCAGAGTTCCGAGAACCTCGACACCCGGACCCACCTCGACGATGCGAGGCGCCCTGATGAAGATCCCCGGAATCGAGCCTTGCGCCCTCAGGTCGACCGTCGATTCGAAACTTTCGTTCTGCCGGCCGTAGGCGTTACGGGTGGTCTCGACATCGAGCACCCCAAACCCACGCTGATCAGCCCGCCCATCGCGAACCCTCCGCGAAAGCAGGATCAGACCGGCGCAGGTGCCAAGCACCGGCAGACCGCGCTCGAGAAGCTCAGCGATCGGCTCCCGCAGTCCCGATGAGTCGAGAAGCATCGACATCGTGGTCGACTCGCCACCGGGAAGGACCAAACCATCGACACCCTCCAGGTCGACCGGAAGGCGCACCGCGCGACCTTCGACACCGAGCGTGGCGAGGATGGACAGATGATTCGAGAACGCACCCTGAAGGGCGAGCACTCCGACCGTCAATTGCGGAAGGGCCGCGCCCATCGACTCACCAGCCGCGGTCGGAGTATCGCTCGGTCACGGCATCCATGCCGATCCCGGTCATCGGCGCACCGAGCGAGCGACTCACCTTGGCGAGAATTGACGGGTCGGTGAAGTGGGTGGTCGCTTCAACGATCGCGCGCGCTCTGGGGGCGGGATCGTCGCTCTTGAAGATCCCCGAGCCGACGAAGACCGCCTCGGCGCCGAGCTGCATCGCCATCGCGGCGTCCGCGGGGGTGGCTATACCACCGGCGCAGAACAACGGAACGGGAAGCCGGCCCGACTCTGCGATCTCGCGCACGAGCGGCAGAGGCGCTTGGAGCTGCTTCGCCCAGTCATAGATCTCCGCCGAATCGGCCTGACCGATACGTCGGATATCACCAAGGATCGAACGGAGATGTCGCACGGCCTCGACGATGTTGCCGGTGCCGGCCTCGCCCTTCGAGCGGATCATCGCGGCACCCTCGGAGATGCGCCGCAACGCCTCTCCCAGATTGGTGGCACCGCACACGAAGGGCGTCGTGAAGGCGTGCTTGTCGATGTGGTGCGACTCGTCGGCCGGGGTGAGCACCTCGGACTCGTCAATGAAATCCACCCCGAGGGATTGAAGGATCTGCGCCTCCACGAAGTGGCCGATTCGAGCCTTCGCCATCACCGGGATCGTGACAGCAGCTTGGATGCCCTCGATCATCTCCGGGTCGCTCATGCGAGCGACACCACCATCGCGGCGGATATCCGCTGGCACGCGCTCAAGGGCCATCACCGCGCAGGCTCCGGCGTCCTCGGCCACCCGGGCCTGATCGGGGGTGACCACGTCCATGATCACTCCCCCGCGCATCATCTCGGCGAGGCCTCGCTTGATCGGGGTGGAGCCGGTGGTGACGTCGGAACTCATGGACGCAATCTAGCGACCGCCACGGCTGACCGCCCTGACGAGCTGGTGCCGCTTCGATCCCTCGGGATCAGGGGTTAAGGACGACGTTCTCAGGATCGTTGCGAGGCAGCTCCACCCAGGTGCGTCCCGGGGTGAGCGGGATGCGGGTGGTGCGAGATTCGTCGGTATAGAACTCCCACGCCGAGTACTTGTCGGGGCGAGTCCAGATGCCCTCTCGGGCGATTCCCTCGGAGAGCACGATGACCCGGCCAGTTCCGGTGGTCTGCGCTTCGGGGCTTCTCGCGTCGACGACACCGCTGATGTAATCGACGAACATGATCACGACGTTCTCGGTGGAGACCTGACCGGTGAGTTCGGTCATGTGGGGGTCGCCCTCCTGCCACCGGAAGTAACTCCCGCGGTTCGGATCCCAACCCCACAGCGCGTCGACACTGTCGAGCGTCACCTCAACCGAGGTTCCCGGATCACCGGTGATCGTCTCGCCGGGAAGCAGATACGGGAACACCGGCACCGGGGTCGTGAAATCATCCGGGGTGTGCGACCACAGCGCCTCGGTGCTCGAGAACAGATTGTGTGGCGCGCCACCACGACCATCACGCCGGTAGTAACCGCTGGTGTATCGACCATCGAGATCGACGAAGGTGGATGCCCGCACGAGGCGCGTCACACCGTCGTTGCCACCCGACCAGGCGTAAAGCGGCCCATTCAGATTCGAGAGCAGGTCGATGTCCTGGGCGCGACCGGAGCGGATCGGCCCGACAGGCTCACTTCCCTGGGAGTGGAACACCGCCGCGAACCGGGTGATCCGATCGTTCACGATCTCCTCGTAAACGATGTCGGCCTCATTCAGCCCGGTCTGCGGCAACGCCTTGGAGTTGTTCGGAATCTTCACCGCCAATGCCGGACGGTCCGGGTAGGCATCAGCCGAATCGACGATGGTGCCGAGCAACGGGATACGAAACTCCGGCTCTCCGACCATGGTCGTGGTGGTGATATCGGGGAGAACCTCCATCGGTAGCGCTTCCGTGGTGGTTGTCTCCTCGACCGTCGTCTCGACCGCGGCAGTTGTGGTGGCAGCCGCAGCGGGCTCCGCGGTTGGCTCGATCACCTCAGCCTCATCTCCACCTGAGCAAGCGGCCGCGATTAGCGATGCGGTGATCAGCGAGGCGAGTAGAACCGAGCTGCGCGAGCGCGAGCGGGTGCCAAGACCAAATCCGGTGCTGTTCATAGTTCCCTCAATAGTGCAATGCGCTCGTCCAAAGGTGGATGGGTGCCGCTCGGGTTCGAGCCCGACCCGACTGTCGGTTCCACGAGCCACAGTTGCGCCGTGGAGAGCGCGCCGGGGAGCGGATCCATTGGGGAGGCGGCAATCCGCTCGAGGGCCGAGATCAGGCCCGGTGGGTAGCGAGTCAGTCCGACCCCGTCGACATCGGCATGCATGACAGCAGCAGGCGGACAAACGCCTTTCCTCAACCGCGACGAGAGCGGACGAAGAGGACGCAAAGTGGTGGCCAAGAATGACGAGGCTGCGCCGCTTCGCTCGTTTGCGTAGAGCGGGCCCGAGGCGAGGAGAACCGCAGCAGTAGCGACGCGTACCTCGCGGCGCTTCAGCCGGGCGAGCAGGTGAGCCACCACGCCCTCCATTTCGATTCGGCTCAGCGAGTGCAGCAGGCCGGTGGTGACGATGAGCGACGCTCGTTCATCTCCATGCCGTGCGATCAAGGCGTTCGGTGTGTCTGAGTCGATCGCGAAGAGCGCTGGCGCCTCCACTCCACTTGTTAGGCAGAGTCCCTCGACGAGTCCCGTTAGCCGCGGTGACTCGTCCTCACCGAGTACACGGGCGCCGGTGACGTCGAGCACCGCTGCTTGGGCCCGCGACGCCAGAGCGGCGGTGGCCAGCAGACCGAGAGCCGCCCCCACCAACAGTGATGGGAGTGCTGGAACACCAACGACGACGGCGATCAGGGCGAGGGGAATCGCGATCGTGATGGTCGATGCGGCGGTGAGGAGACGTCGGCGACGTCGAGACGGCGCGATCGGGTCGAGGGTCACCGGTCAACCAACCGTGGGGTCTGGGGGGCGACCGTCAACATGCGGGGCGAGTCTACGGCGGCCTTGCTCGGAGGGGCCGTTTAGTTCAGGAGGCGTTGGTATCGCTCGATGTATGCATCAGCGAGAGCCGACATCGCGAACCCTGAGGCACGCTCGAGCCCCGCCATACGCAAGCGGTCCCGAAGATCGCGATCAATCATCACGGCACCTAGCGCGCTCTCCAGCGCCTCCACGTTTCCTGGGGGAACGAGCACCGCGTCTCGGCCATCGGTGGCGACATTGCGATATCCATCGATGTCACTTGCGATCACCGTCGCGCCACTCGCCATGCCCTCGAGCAGCACGATTCCGAACGACTCGCCGCGCAGGGCCGGAGCACAGAGCACCTCGGCCTGCCAGAGAAGCCTCCACTTCATCTCCTCGCTCACGCGACCGTGCCAGCGGAAACGATCCGGATCGGAGTACTCCGCCCGCAGACGCGCGCTATCGGGTCCGTCACCGACGACGTCGAGTACCGGACGTCCATGCCCCTTGGGATGCCGTTCGATCCGATCGAACGCCCGGAGTAGCACCTCAAGCCCCTTCCGCTCCTCGTGACGGCCGAGGAACAGCACATGAGGGCGGCCGTCATCGACGAGGTCGGTGGGACGAGGAGGCACCGAGACGCCGTTGAAAAGCACCTCGTACTCACCGCCGAGGTGCCCACGAACGAGGTCACGGGCATCCGGCGACACGGCCACAGCGATATCGACGCGACGCACGAGACGACGCAGGACCGGAGCGAGATACCGGTAGCTCGATGACCGCCCTGCCGCGTGAAAGGTGCCGACGATCGGTCGGGAGTGCAGGGTGAGAGCGGTGAGCGTCGGGCCAGGCGCCAGCGGCTCGTGGAGATGCCACACATCGAATCCCTCATCGCGAACCGCTCTGATTGTGCGCAAAGCTGCCGAGGGGTCGGGAGCGAGCGGCGCGATGGAACCGTTCGCGGCGGTGGGCAGGCTGTTTCCGAGGGGCGTCACGTAGGTCGTGGGCGGCGGCCCATCACAGGGGCCGAGCACACGAACCTCGTGTCCTCGACGACGCATCTCCTCCGCGAGGCCGAGTACCTGCGCTTGGACACCACCGGGCACCGTGAGGCTGTAGGGACAGAACATCCCCACCCTCATCACGCGACCCACCCCGGATCGCTCGGCCAATTCGGTTGAAAGAGATGCCATTGCTCAGGTGCCCGTCGGAGCAGGTCCTCCAGAGCGGTGGAAAGATCAGACATGACTCGCTCGGTATCGCGGCGGAAGCCATCTCGCCGCGAGGTGTCGATCGGGTCGACCACTACCCCGAGGTGCCGATCACCCTCCACTTGGTACACAGCGGTCGGCAGCAGCGGAGCACCCGAACGCAGGGCAAGCACAGCGGGCCCGGCGGGAAGGCGGGTGGTCTCTCCGCAGAACTCAACCTCGTAGCCCCCGCCGGTGACGTCGCGGTCGCTCAAGAGACAAACGACGCCGTTGCGATCGAGGGTTTCTCGCAGCCGTGCCACCGTGTCGGGGCCAGCGGCGTGCACGACGATCCCGAGATCGGCTCGAAGCGAGGTGAACCACTCGAGCACTTCGGGCGGTTCGAGACGTTCCACGACCGACACCACCTCAACATCTCGAGCCGCGAGCCAACGCCCCGCCCACTCCCAACCGCCGAGGTGCGGCAGGGCGAGAATCGCGCCGCGTCCCGCCCCGAGGGCCTCTTCGACGTGGTGGTAACCCTCGACCGAGATGGACCCGACGCACTCCTCCTCGCTGAGAGAGGGCAGACGGAGCGTGTCGAGCCAGTAACGGGCGTACGAGCCGACCATGGCACGCACTCGCGTCTCGATCTCGCCGTTGCTCGCCTCAGGCGCCAACCGGCGCTGGTGCGAGGCCAGTAGCTCTCGCCTTGTGGACCTGACCGCCACACGCGAGAGCCGACCAGCGATCGACGGTACGCGACGTCTGAGCGGACCCGGAAGCAAGCGGGCGATCGCCGCGAGGATCCGAAGCCGGACCACCGGTACGCGACCACTCATTGGGAGTCAGCGACGACGCTCGTGACCGGACCGGCGCTGCACGATGGTGCGCCTGGCTCCGAGCCGATCTGAGAGCGACTCGCGGCGTTCCGCGCGGCGCTCACGTCGCAGATCGATCCGGGCCTGGACCACCGGGGCGACCTCCGCCTGCCGCCACACCTTGATGAACCGCTGGATCGCGGTGATCGAGATGAGGAGCAGCATTCCCCACAGAATGACCGTGAGCGATCCGGTGAGGCCGACCGCCTCGAGCAGCAGACCGAGGCAGAGCAACACAATTCGCTCCGCCCGCTCCATGAGGCCGCCCTTGGCGTCGAGGCCGAGGGATTCGGCTTTCGCGCGTTGATACGAGATCACCGAGGCGACCGAGGACACAGCGAAGGGAAGAAGCGCGGCCCGCGGTGAGTCGACATCGGCGAGGTACCAAGCGATCCCGCCAAGCAGCATGGCGTCGGTGATTCGATCAACCGTGGAGTCGAAGAACGCTCCTCGTTGGCTCGACGTGCCCGACGCCTTGGCCAAAGCCCCATCGAAGAGGTCGGGCAACGCGGCGGCGATGACGAGGATCAAACCGATGACCAGACGACCTGCGGCGACGGCGACCGCCGCCAACGCGGCGACGATGAGACCGACGACTGTCAAATGGTCTGGCGAGAGTCCCGTGCGGCGCAGAGCGCGCCCGATAGGGCGCACCGCGCGATCGACCGGACCTCGAAAGGCTCCATCAAGCATCAGCCCTGCTCCCCGTTCGAAGCTGGCCCAGTTACCGACTCGCCGAGCTCCTCGGCGTTGTCCTCCGTGAGATGCTCAACCACACATCCGTCGATCGCGTCCACGAGCACCAAACCCCGTTGCCGAGGCGGCTCCTCAGCCGAGTAGGCAAGCACTCGCCACGTCGGCCTGCTGAGGAGGCCGCGCCACACCTGTTGAGCGGAGGCGTGGCCCACCGGGAAGCCAAGTGCCTGCTGGGCGCGGACGAGCGCCTGAGTCTCGTCGAGATGCATGCGCGATCCGGCGAGCACACCGTAGAGACCGAACAAGATGAGGCCCACCCCACCGATCGCGAGGCCGTCGTTGACGAGCGGCGACTCGGTGGTCACCGCGATGAGCACCGTCGCCGCTCCAACGAGAACGGAGGTGACGGCCGGAACACGCCTGCGGGAGTTGTCAGGAAACCGGTACGCGCCTGCGGCAAGGCTTGGATCGAGGTCGTCGGGCAATTGGTCGACATGATCGTCGGCGCCCGGAGACGAGCCCGCGGGTGAGGAGGGGTTCCCGCTCATGATGGGGAGACCTTAGGGCCTGTTTCAGGGGTCGGCCACGCTCTCCTCAGACGTTCGGCCGTCTCGTCGAGCGCGACCGGAAGGGTTCGCGTGTTGGCGATGGATGTCATGAAGTTCGAGTCGCCGACCCAGCGCGGAACGACATGGACGTGAAGGTGCTCAGCGACCGACCCGCCCGCAGCGCGCCCCATATTGATTCCGATGTTCACGCCTTCGGGACTGAAGGCGGCTCTGACAGCGGTCGTGGCGTCGGTGACGATCGACCACAGCTCGGCGGTTTCCGGGCTCGAGAGATCGCAGAGGTCGCCCACCTGCCGGTACGGCAGAACGAGCAAGTGCCCTGAGGCGTAGGGGAAGGCGTTCAAGATGGCGAAGCACGTCTCCCCCCGATGAATGATGTGCGTCTCCTCGTCTGGCTCGCCCGATTCGAGGATCGCGGTGAACACCGATCGTCCGTCACGGGGAGGGTCGAAGCTCCGCGGCGCACCCTGCACATAGTTGGAACGCCAGCCGTTCCAGAGTTGCTCGAACGCCATATCAGGCCGTCATTGCAGCACGGGAGGCGTCGGCGACCTCGGAGGTGACGCGTCTCAAGAACTCCTCGAGGGCGACATCACGTTCCACGTCGCCGCCTCGCGGGTTCACGCCGACCGTTCCGTTCGCGACGTCGTCGTCGCCGACGACGAGTACGTAGGGGATCTTCTCGAGTTTGGAGGATCGGATCCGTTTGCCGAGCGCGTCATCGGCGCTGATCGAGTCGACTCGCAAGCCTCGGCTCTCGATCGCCGACCTGACCGACTCGGCGTAGTCCTGGTGATCACTTGACACGGGGAGCACTCTCACCTGCAGGGGGGAAAGCCAGGTGGGGAAGGCACCGGCGTAGTGCTCAAGCAGTACACCGAAGAAGCGCTCGACAGACCCAAAGAGCGCCCGGTGCAACATGATCGGTCGATGACGGGCGTTGTCGGCTCCGACGTACTCGAGGTCGAACCGCTCCGGATTGTTGAAATCCGCTTGGATGGTCGACAGCTGCCACGAGCGCCCGATGGCATCGCGGACGTCGATATCGATCTTCGGGCCGTAGAAAGCAGCGTCGCCCTCCTTGACTCCGTATTCGAGTCCGTGACGATCGAGCGCGTCGCGGAGCGCCTCGGTCGCGCGCTCCCATACCTCGTCGGATCCCACGTACTTGTCAGGGTCCTTAGTGGACAGGTTGAAGCGAAAGTCATCGAAGCCGAAGGCTCGGAGCACCGACAGCACGAAATCGAGGAGTGAGGCCACCTCGTCGGCGAGTTGCTCCTCAGTGCAAAAGATGTGGCTGTCGTCTTGGGTGAATCCCCTGATTCGAAGTAGCCCGTGGAGCGTCCCTGCCCGCTCATAGCGGTAGACGTTTCCGAGTTCGAAGAGCCGCAGCGGCAGTTCGCGGTAGCTGCGCTGACGAGAGCCGTACACGAGACAGTGCATCGGACAGTTCATCGGCTTCAGGTAGTAGGTGCCGTTGTCCATCTCCATCGGCGGGTACATCCCGTCGGCGTAGTAGTCGAGGTGCCCAGAGGTCTCGAAGAGCCGCCCGTTCGTGACATGAGGGGTGTACACGAACTGGTAACCGCCATCAGCGTGACGCTGGCGGCTGTAGTCCTCCATGAGTCGGCGAACAATGGCCCCCTTCGGATGCCAAACTGCGAGTCCCCCACCGAGTTCGCTCGGAAAGCTGAGGAGGTCGAGGTCGACGGCGAGGCGGCGGTGGTCTCGTTTCGCGGCCTCCTCGAGGCGATGGAGGTGTTCGGCGAGCGCCTTCTTGGAGTGCCACGCGGTGCCGTAGACGCGCTGAAGCATCGGCCCAGCCTCGGTGCCACGCCAATACGCCCCGGAGATCCGCTGCAGCCGGAAGTGGCCAAGCCGTCCGGTGGAGGGCACATGGGGGCCGACGCACATGTCAACGAACTCGTCGGTGTTGCGATAGGCGCTGATTCGATCAGCCGAGGAGACCTCTCCAGCGTCGATCTGGTCGCCTCCGGCTGCCATGACACGCCGAATGATCTCGCACTTGTAAGGCTGCTCGGAGAAAAGGTCGAGCGCCTCCTCAGCAGACATCTCCGAGCGGGCGAACGGCTGGTCCGCCGCCACGATCGTCTGCATCTCCTCTTCGATTCGGACGAGGTCATCCTCAGTGAATGTGCGCCCATCGGGGAGATCGAAGTCGTAGTAGAACCCGTCCTCGATCGCTGGGCCGACCGAGAAGGTGGCACCAGGGAAGAGACGAGTGACGGCTTGGGCGAGCACGTGAGCCGTTGAGTGCCGGAGAACGTGGCGTCCTCGGTCGGAGTCGGCGGTGATAATCGCCACCTCCGCCCCATCGCTCAACTCCGCAGTGAGATCCGTCTCGTGGCCGTCGACGACGGCGGCGACGGCGTCCTCAGCGAGCCGACGGCCGATCGATGCTGCGAGGTCAAGCGATGTCGAACCGGCTGGGAGCTCACGTGCGCTTCCATCGGGCAGTCGAACGGTGATCGAGGACATGGCCATCAGAGTCTACGGACGCCTACGCCGGGGAGACTGTCGCTCAGTCGAGAAGCAAGCCGAGGAGCGCGCACGCCTCGGTGACGTCTTGCCCGCCGACCGCCGCCTCGTCGACAGCGGCGAGGGCGCCGGGGGTGTCGAGATCGTCGGCGAGGCAATCTCGGACCGCATCGATGCAGTCGCCCAGCGCTCCCCCGGCCGCCTGACGCCATCTCGCCACTCGCTCAGCTGAGCGCGCCATCAAGTCGTCGTCCCACTCCCACTCCGTTCGGTAGTGATGGCCGGTAATCCCAGCCCGGATCACCACCGGCTCCCACTCGGCCCTGAGCCGGTCGATGAACACGAGGTTCCCGAGGCTCTTCGACATCTTCTCGCCGTTCATCGAGATGAGCGCCGCGTGCATCCAGTAGCGCGCGAACTCGACCCCGGTCGCCGCCTCGGACTGGAGGGTCTCGCACTCGTGATGGGGGTAGATGAGATCGGCCCCGCCGCCGTGGATGTCGATTGTCTCCCCAAGTTCGCGCAGCACGAGGGCACTGCATTCCACGTGCCAGCCAGGTCGACCCGGCCCCCATGGCGAGTCCCACGCCGGCTCATCGGCGGCGGACGGCTGCCACAGCACGAAATCGAGGGGATCGCGTTTCGAAGGATCGTCGATGTTGCCTCCCCGACGAGCGGCCAAATCGAGCATCGCCTCCCGATCGAGTCCACTCAGCGACCCGAGGCTCGGCGACTCTGCCGCGGCGAAATACACGGCTCCACCCGAGGTGTAGGCGCGCCCAGCGTCGAGAACAGCGCCGATGAGCCTGCGGATATCGCTAATCGCCGAGGAGGCGCGCGGTGCCGAGTCTGGAGCGATCGCGTTGAGCGCCAACATGTCGGCATCGAAGCGCCGTTCCTCGGCCGCTGCGAGATCGAGATAGTGCACCCCGAGTTCGCGCGCCTTGGCGAAGAGAGGGTCGTCGACATCGGTGACGTTTCGAACCATCCGTACACGGTGACCGCGATCGATGAGCGCGCGCACAAGAACGTCATAGGCGAGGAACGTGCTCGCGTGTCCGAGGTGCGTCGCGTCGTATGGGGTGATGCCGCACACGTACATACGGACCTGTTCATCGAGGTCTGGTTCGACGAGGCGTCCGGCTCGGGTGTCGTAGATCCGCAAGGGCGCCGCCGCCCGTTGGGCCTCAGGCATCGTCGCGGATACCGGTGAGCTTCGGCGCGACTCGCGTCTTGTAACGAACATTGAGTTGGAGGAGCACGGCCGTGAAGGCCTCGATCGCCGTCGCATTCGACAACTCTCCGGCGTCGAGGGGCCGACAGCCGGGGATCCGTGCGACGATGTCGCTGACTTCGCGGACCGCTGCGCGGTCATCGCCGCAGATCAACACATCAGAGTCGATCGGTGATCCGAGATGCCCGAGTTCCTTCGCTGGCAGGTGGTGGAACGCCGCGACGATGCGACACCCGGGCACCGCCGCTTGCACATGGGCGGCAACACTGCCGCGCGGGGGTACGAGCGGCTGAAACTCGTGCCCGACCCGGACGAGGGCGTTGGCCATCGACACGACGACTTTGCCCTTGAGATCGTCTTGGAACTCCTGGGCCATTGTCGCCGCCGAGTCCCACGGTGTGGCGATGACGATGAGATCCGCCTTGGCGGCGGTTGCGTTGTCACCGAAGGTCAGCGAGTCGGCCAGTTCTGGGTGGAGGTCGACATAGTGATCGCGGGCTTCCATCGCGCGGTACTTCGAGCGGGAGCCGATCATGACCCGAAAGCCGACACTGGCGAGACGGGCCGCGAGTGCGCTACCGGCCGGGCCACTTCCGCCGATCACCCCAATGAGCCCGGGGCCGTTGACGTCTTCGCTCGCCATCCCGGGATCATCGCACATCGCCCGCCGTCAGACATCACGAGGGCTACGGTCCGTGCCATGGGAATCCTCGACGGCAAAAAACTCGTTATCACCGGTGTTCTCACCGATGCCTCGCTGGCGTTCGGTGTGGCCAAACTGGCGATCGCCGAAGGCGCTGAGATCGTCTTGACCGGTGCCGGCCGAGCGATCACGCTCACCCAGCGCACCGCCCGCAAACTCGACCCCGTTCCGCCGGTCTTCGAGTTCGATGTGACGGTCGCAGAGCATGTCGATTCGGTTCGCGAGCAGGTCCGTGAAGCGCTTGGCCACGTCGACGGCGTACTTCACGCCATCGGCTTCGCGCCGGCCTCTTGCCTTGGCGACGATTTCTTCGGTGCCCCCTGGGAGGACGTGGCGACGGCGATGCACATTTCCACCTACTCGCTCAAGACCCTCGCCGACGCCTTCGTGCCACTCATGCCCGACGGTGGTTCGATCGTCGGCCTCGATTTCGATAACAGTCAAGCCTGGCCTGCCTACAACTGGATGGGGGTCGCAAAATCCGCTCTCCAGAGCCTCTCGCGCTATCTCGCGAAAGAGCTCGGACCGAAACAGATCCGTTGCAACCTGGTCGCGGCGGGGCCGATACGGACGATGGCCGCGAAGTCGATCCCCGGTTTCGCCCTCTTCGAGGACACCTGGGACGGTCGCAGCCCTCTCGGTTGGGACGTGCACGACTCCGAGCCGGTGGCGCGGGCCTGCGTTGCCATGTTGAGCGACTGGTTCCCGAAGACCACCGGTGAGGTGGTGCACGTGGACGGCGGCTATCACGCCGTCGGCGCCTGAATTCAGCTGAGTGCGGCCACCATCTCCTCGGCGATCGAGTCGTCAAGCGCCGCCATCACCTCGAGCGCTCCGAAGTTCTCGCGAACCTGCTCCACGCGGCTCGCGCCGGTGATCACACTCGACACCATCGGGTGACGGGTGCACCAAGCGATCGCGAGCTGAGACATCGAGCATCCGAGCCGATCGGCGATCGGGCGAAGCGCCTCAACCCGTGCGAGGGCATCGGCATCGGTCAGCCGATCACGAAGCCATTCGTAGCCCTCGAGGGCGGCCCGCGAGCCCTCGGGAACACCGTCGCGGTACTTGCCCGTTAAGAGCCCCGATGCGAGTGGCGACCAAATCGTGTTGCCATAGCCGGTCTCGGCGTGCAGCCTCGCGTACTCCTTCTCGACGCGACGACGCTCAATCAGGTTGTACTGAGACTGCTCGGTGATCGGCGCGTGAAGGTGGTGTAGTTCCGCGAGGTCGATCGCATGACGGATCTCATCGGCCGACCACTCGCTCGTGCCCCAGTACAGGGCGCGGCCCGAAGACACGATGTCGCTCATGGCCCGGACCGTCTCGAGCATCGGGGTGTCGGGGTCGCTGCGATGGCAATAGACGACATCGACGAAATCGAGACCGAATCGTTCCAGCGAGCCATCGATGCCGTGCATCAGGTACTTGCGGTTGAGGGTGAACTTCATGTTCGGGTCGTCGTGGATTCCCCAATAGAGCTTGGTCGTCAACACATAGGACCACCGAGGCCACCCGAGTTCACGCAGCGCGCGACCCATGATCTCCTCGCTTCGACCTCCCGCGTAGGCCTCTGCGTTGTCGAAGAAGTTGCATCCCGCGTCGCGAGCGGCCTGCATGCACTCGAGTGCCGGGGTGAGATCCATCTGCGTGTCGAAGGTGACCCACGAGCCGAAGCCGAGGGCGGACACTTTGAGGCCTGATCCGCCGAGTCGGCGGTATTCCATCTTGGGGGAGGTCATGGCGCGAACTTAGCGGGGCATCTCCCGGACCGTGATGCCCGCCGCGGAGAGCGCGCTTCTCGCCTCGGCGATGGTGTGGGTGCCGAAGTGGAAGATGCTCGCTGCGAGCACCGCATCGACTCCTCCGTTGGTAATGCCCTCCGCGAGGTGCTCGAGTGTTCCCACCCCTCCGGACGCGATCACGGGGACATCGACAGCCCCGCTCACGGCGGAGTTCAATCGGTGCTCGAAGCCGAGTCCGGTTCCATCCCGGTCCATAGAGGTCAGGAGGATCTCACCTGCACCGAGCTCGCAGGCCCGCTCCGCCCAAGCGACCGCGTCGATACCGGTTGGCGTCCGGCCTCCGTGAAGGAAGACCTCCCAAGACCCATCGCCCGACGCGCGGGCGTCGATGGCAACCACCACGCATTGCTCGCCAAACTCTCCGGCGATTTCGGCGATCAGGTCCGGACGCTCGACCGCCGCGGTGTTGACCCCCACTTTGTCGGCACCGGCGCGCAGCATCGCGCGAGCGTCGTCGATCGTCCGGATGCCACCACCGACGGTGAAGGGGATGAACACCTGCTCGGCCACCCGATACACCATGTCGACGACGGTCACGCGGCGATCGCTCGAAGCCGTGATGTCGAGGAACACGAGTTCGTCAGCTCCCTCGCGGTCGTAGCGGGCGGCCAACTCCACTGGGTCGCCAGCGTCGCGCAGGTCGACGAAGTTGACACCCTTGACCACACGACCGGCATCGACGTCGAGGCAGGGGATGATGCGAGCGACATTCATGAAGAGCGCTCCAACACCGCGACCGCCTCCGCCACCGTGAAGTGACCTTCGTAGATAGCGCGGCCGACGATCACACCGCCGAGACCGGGGATCGTGGCGAGCGCGGAGATGTCGTCGAGGGTCGACACTCCTCCGCTCGCGATGACCGGTCGATCCGTGACAGCCGCGGCGGCACTCAACCCAACGAGATCAGGTCCGATCAGCGCTCCGTCCCGTGAGATGTCGGTGACCACGAACGCCTCGGCGGAGGGGAAGGCCGCGAGCGCGGAGTGGAGGTCGAGGTTCGACTCTTGGGTCCATCCATCGATCGCCACCCGACCGTCTCGGTGATCGAGCCCAACGGCCACCGGCACCATCGCCGCTACCTCCTCGACCAGCTCCGGGCTTCGAACGGCGGCCGAACCCATGACCACCCGCGAGACACCGAGATCGGCGAGTTGCCGAGCGTCAGCCACGGTTCGCACGCCGCCTCCTGTCTGAACCTTGACTCCCCGTGCCCCGAGTCGTTCAGCCACCTGCCCGATCGCGGGGCGATTGATCGGACCGTCGCCTCGGGCAGCGTCGAGATCGACGATGTGCACCCAGCGCGCGCCTTGATCCGCGAAGTCCTCGGCCACCGCCAGTGGGTCGTCGCCGTACCGGGTCTCGGCCGAGTAGTCGCCGTGGAGTAGGCGCACGACGGCTCCCCCACGCAGGTCGATGGCGGGGAGTAGCACGTTGGTGCTCATCGAATTTCAGCCCATCGACGAAGCAGTTCGAGCCCGGCGCTACCCGACTTCTCCGGATGAAACTGCGTGGCGAGGATGTTTCCGCTTCTCACAGCAGCAACCACCGGACCGCCGTAATCAACTTCGGCCGCGATCACGGTCCGATCAGTTGGGCGCGCGGCAAGCGAATGCACGAAATACATCCAGTCCCCGTCGACGAGCACCTCATCGGCTGAGGTGACGGAGAGTCGGTTCCATTGCATCTGGGGGCGCTTGACGTGGGATGCCAGCGGTTCGACCCGACCCTCGAGAACGCCGAGTCCAGGTTCGTCAGGCGACTCTTCGGATCCCTCGAAGAGCATCTGCATACCGACGCATATTCCGAGGAACGGGCGCTGGGCGTCGAGGACCGACAGAACCGAGTTCAATAAGCCCGAGGCCCGAAGGGCGCGCATGCAGGCGCCGAAGTTGCCGACCCCCGGCAAGACAACCGCCGAGGCCGCTTCGACCTCCCCGGGGTCGTTGGTCAGTCGCGCGGGAACCCCGACACGGAGGAACGCCTTGTGCGCGGAGTGGAGGTTTCCGATGCCGTAATCGACAACGGCGACCGGAGCGCTCGAGTCGGAGCCGGACGACACGTCGTTAAAGCGTGCCCTTGGTGGACGGGATTCCCGCCTCCCCGGTGCGCGATACCGCGGCGCGGATCGAGCGCCCGAGTCCCTTGAAGACGGCCTCGACGATGTGATGAACGTTGCGTCCTCGGATCAACTCGACGTGGAGGGTCATCGCGGCGGCCGTCGCGAGTGACGAGACGGCGTGCTCCGCCAGTTGTGGGTCGAAGGGCGGATCCCCGAGAGGAAGGCACTCCGGGATCTCGACCTGCCAGAACACGAACGGTCGGCCCGACAGATCGAGGGCGATGTCAACGAGTGCCTCGTCGAGGGGATATCGGCCACTCGAGAACCGGGTGATGCCGGCCTTGTCGCCGAGCGCCTCACGAAGAGCCTCTCCAACGGCGATGGAGACGTCCTCGATGGTGTGATGGGTGTCGATCGAGAGGTCGCCGACGGCGCGCACCGTCAGATCGAGCCCGCCGTGGCGGCCGACCTGATCAAGCATGTGGTCGAAGAACGGGATGCCGGTCGAGATCTCGGTCACCCCCGAGCCGTCGAGGTTGATCGAGACCTCGATCGAGGTCTCGCCCGTCTCGCGGATCCGTGTCGCTCGTCTCGTCATCGAAGCACCTCCTCTAGGGCCGTCAGAAACGCGTCATTCTCGGGAGGAGACCCTACGGTCACTCGAAGCCGACCGGCGAGACCCGGCCAACCGGAGCAGTCCCTCACGAGGACGCCCCGCTCGACGAGGCCCTCCCACACCTGGCCCGCTGAGCGCGAACCGGTGTCGATCAGCAGGAAGTTCGCATCGCTCGGCCCCACGTCGACGCCAAGTTCGATCAACCGAGCACGCAGCCGTTCGCGCTCCGCAACCGTCTCGTTGACGCGCGCATCCATCTCCGCGACGAAGTCAAGGGCGAGCTCTCCAGCGATCTGCTTCGCCGAATCCACGTGGTACGGGAGGGTGACGAGTTCCAAGGCGCCGATCAGCTCAGCCGATGCGATGGCGTAGCCGAGTCGGAGGCCCGCCATTCCCCAGGTCTTCGAGAACGTCCGGGTCACGATCACCGGCGCGTCCTCCGACAACAGGTCGAGCAGATCGGTGTCAGAGAACTGGACGTACGCCTCATCGATGACGATCAGATGCTCACCCGCCTGCTCGATGAGCGCCCGGACCGTGTCGCGCGGCTCTGAACGACCGGTTGGATTGTTCGGAGAGGTCACGAACACCACTGCAGGCTCGCCAGCGCTGAGGGACGCTCGGGCAGCGTCGATATCGATGAGCATCTCGTCGTTGCGTTCGATCGTCTCGACCCGAGTACCCGTGTTCCTCGCAATCTGGGCGTGCATTTGATATCCGGGCTCGAACACCACGGCGCGCCGACCGTTTCCGCCGAACGCGAGCAGGATGCTCTGGAGCACCTCGTTCGAGCCATTGGCGACCAACACCCATTCGGTGGGCACGCTATGGAGCTCCGCGAGGCGCGAGCGAAGCGCGGATGCCGCCCGATCGGGGTATCGGTTCCACTCGACCGCGCCGAGACGTTCCGCGAGCGATGAGCTGAACGTCGGGGGTGGAGCAAATGGCGCCTCGTTCGTGTTGAGCCGCACCCTCACATCTACTTGCGGGGAGTGATAGCCGGAGAGGGCGCGCAGGTCGTCACGGATCCTCGCCACGGCGCGAGGCTACCGACGCCGATGACGGCGCCGAACCCGGCGGATAGGTTGCTCTGATGGGCGAACGGCGGACCACTGAGGCTCAGCTCAGCTCGGCAGCGGCCGAGCTCCAGACCCTCATCGAGACGGTGGGCCGCGCTAAAGATCGGGTGGGCCGCCTCGCCGAGCCCTTCCTCGGCACGGAGCGGGAGGATGTGGTGTCGGCGGTCTACGAGTCCGAGCGTCTTCTTCGAGCGGCCGAGCGTGCGCTTGAGCGGGCCGCCCGCACAGCTCGCTGATCGACGACCCAACCACAGATACGGTGCACCCGTGCGGATCACCGAGGTCGACCACCGCCACGAGGTGGCGCGGAGGCGGGTGATCGCGTTCTGCGATGGGGTTGCTGAGATGCACGGCCACGGAATTCTGAGCGACCACCTTCGATTAGAGCTCGAGGACGCCACGACCGATCCGCCGCCCATCCTCGTTCTCGGCCTCGACGATCACGACGGTGTGCGCGGGTTCGCTCAGGCCTCGATGGCAAACGACACCAGCGTCGTGGAACTGGTCATCCCGGGCACCCACGAGGCTCCTCCAGATCGGGACCTCGCCGAGGGCTTGCTGCGAGCAGTGGTGGAGCGTGTCCACGACGGCGGTGCGTCTGAATTGACCTGGTGGCTGAGGAGCCACGATCACTGGTACGAGACCCTCGCTGAGACTCTCGGTTTCGTCGAGCGCCGAAACCTGCTCCAGCTCCGCGCACGACTCGACAGTCGCGATCGTGATCGCTTGGCCGCGATGCGAGTGTCGACCCGCGCCTTCAGAATCGGAGTCGATGAGGCGGAATGGCTCCGCGTGAACAACACGGCCTTCGCGAGTCACGGAGAGCAGGGCTCGTGGGACCTCGAGACGCTTCACAGGAGGCTCAACTCGGACTGGTTCGATCCCCAAGGCTTCCTCCTCCACCACGACGAAGATCAGCTGGCGGCATTTTGCTGGACGAAGGTTCACCGCCCAACCGGGCATGACGGCGCGCTCGGCGAGATCTACGTGATCGCTGTCGATCCCTCGCGGGCGGGTCGCGGGCTCGGCGCAGCGGTGACAGCGGCGGGCCTCGTGCATCTTTTCGATTCCGGCTTCCCTGACGTGATGCTCTTCGTCGATGAGACGAATACGGCGGCCCGTGCGATGTACGCAGGACTCGGCTTCGTCGAGCACCACCGTGACCGGGCGATGGGGCTCGCGCTGTGAACCGCAGTCGCTACGACTTGTCGCGGCCGCAGGTGGCCGAGTTGCTCGCCGATGCTCCCCGGTACCGGGTCGATCAGGTCTGGGAGGGGCTCTACCGCGACTGTTCCGAACCCGACGACTGGACCACCCTTCCACGTGCGTTGAGGGAGCAACTGTCCGAATCGCTCCCCCGATCGTTGACCGAGGTGCTCCGCTCGGTGTCCGATGATGGTCAGACCATCAAGTACCTCTGGGAACTCGCTGATGGAAACCGTGTCGAGACCGTGCTCATGCTCTATCCGGACCGGGCGACGGTGTGCGTGTCCTCCCAGGCGGGATGCGCTATGGCGTGCGGTTTCTGCGCGACCGGACAGGCCGGTTTCGCTCGGCATCTCGGGGTGGGAGAGATCGTCGAGCAGGTCGCCCTTGCTCGACGCGACGCCTCCGCGGTCGATCGCCGGGTCTCGAACATCGTTTTCATGGGCATGGGCGAGCCACTCGCGAATACCGATCCGGTCTTCGAGGCCTGCCGGCGCATCCACGACGACCTCGGCATCTCCGCTCGGTCGATCACGGTCTCCACGGTGGGAATCGTGCCCGGTATCCGCGCGCTCGCCGAGTTCGAGTTGCCCGTCAACCTCGCGGTGTCCCTTCATTCCGCGGACGACGAATCGCGGGACCCGATCGTGCCGATCAATCGGAGATACCCGCTCGACGCGGTGATCACCGCTTGTCAGGACTACCTGCACAAACACCGCCGACGGGTCTCGTTCGAGTGGGCGATGATCTCTGGGGTGAACGACCGTGCCGAGGACGCTGAGCGTCTCGCGGGCCTCTGCCATCGCCTCGAACCGAGCGCGCACGTGAATCTGATTCCGCTCAACCCAACGCCTGGGTACGCCACGGTTGGGTCGACCCTCCAAGTGGTTCGCGGATTCCAGCGGCGTCTCGAGGAACTCGGCGTCAACGCCACGATTCGTCGGAATCGTGGAACTGAGATCGATGCCGCCTGCGGTCAACTCGCTGCCCAAGGGGTCTCGATCAGCCGACGCACCGACACGCGCGCCTAAGCAATGTCGTCAACCCTCCCGACATAGCCGGGGTTGACGACGAGGATCTGATCGAGGACCTCATCTCCGAGCAGGTCGAGAAGGCGCGCGTCCGCGATGCGTTCACCGCTACTGATCTCCTCGGCGAGGCGACCATGGTCGGGCACCCCGAGTTCGACGAGGCGCTCAACCCGACGGGTCGAGACCCGCGGCGCCACGCTCGCTTCTCGAGCGATCATCTCACTCACCGAGCGCTGGAGTCGGCGCCGGTAATCGCTTGACTCGCCCTCGCTCTCACCAACGAGTGCGTCTTTGAGCGCGCCGATCGTGGGAACGATGCCGGTACCCGATCCGCTCAGACCATCGCCCAACGACGCAACCGGGCGGTCCATCTCTCGGATCTCCGCACCCCGTTCACTGACCACGTCTGGATCGGGGCGCCACCCGAGGAGGCGAAGCAGGTCGTACTCGTTCTCGACGACCCTGCGCCCGATGGCGAGCATCTCGAGGTCGTTCACCACCCCGGACAGGTGCGCCTCGGCTTGGAGTAGACACATCAGCCCCCACTTCCAGGTGCCGAGCACCTCGTGGTGGCGAAGGGTGTCGGCGCTCACCGGTGATCCTCCGAAACGCTCGTAGTCAGCGAGCAATGTCTCGCGGTCGACACAGCCAAGCGCCGCCCCTTGTCCACCGAACCTCCACGCGCGGACGCATGACCATCCGAGATCCTCCGCGGGATGACCGAGATGAGCTAACTCCCAGTCGATAACTGCTCGAAGGGTGCCGTCCTCGACAATCAGGTTGCCAAGCCGGAGGTCACCGTGGCAGAGCACCGTTGGAGCCGCCTCAGGAGGGTGATTCCGGAGCCACCACTCGGCGAGCGCGAGAACCGGACGGTCAGGCGCGAGTGCGAGGCGAACGTCGCGATAGGCGTCGACCTGGTCGACCGGCTCAGCCGCCACAGCGAGGCCCGCCACTGAGGGGGTGCCGACGCGATGGATGTCGGCCGCCGCCTTCGCGAAATCACGGGCGAGTGCAGCCCGTCCTGATTCGTCAAGAGCTCGCAGGACTCGACCCCCGAGGGTCTCACCAGCGACGCGTGCGGAAACGAGGATCGCCCGACCGTCGGGGCTCCCGGCGGCTATCGGCTCTGGGACCGGGAGGCCCTCCCTCGCCAACACCTGGAGAAGTTCGAACTCGCCGAGCATGTCGCGGGCGGTGTCACCACGGGCGGCCTGAACGACGAATCGATCACCTCCGGCGCGCACCTCCCAGGTCACCCGTGACGCCCCACCGGCGAGGGGCGTGGACCCGGTCGAAACGAACCCGGTGACCGCCTCGAACTCCTTCTCGATCCTCTCCGCGTCGCTCACCGTCACCACCTTCCCACGCTCGGGGTCCACGCGCCTCGGTAGGGTCGCGGCGTGGGCGCCGGACCGGTCGTCGAGTTGCGCGACATCAACGTGGTGCGCGACAACCGAGCCATCATCACCGATGTCGATCTCATAGTGGAGCCCGACCAGCACTGGGTGGTGCTTGGACCGAACGGCTGCGGCAAATCCACGCTCCTTCGCATCGCGGCCTTCCGTGAGCACCCAACCTCTGGAAGCGTACGGGTGCTCGACTCGGTGCTCGGTCGCGTCGACATCCGCCGCGCGAGGGGAGCCATCGGCTGGGTGGCCTCCGGCCTCGCTGACTCGCTTCGACCTGAGCTCACCGCCGCCGAGGTCGTCGTCACTGCGCTTCATGGCGCGCTGGAACCTTGGTGGCATACGTACACCGATAACGACCGAAGCCGCGCCATCCAACTACTCAAACGTCTGGGGGTAGGCACGCTCGCCCATCGAAGCTTCGGAACGCTGTCGAGCGGTGAGCGCCAGCGGGTGCTGCTCGCGCGAGGACTCATGGGCGATCCCGCGGTCGTCCTTCTCGATGAGCCCGCTTCCGGCCTTGATCTCGGCGGTCGCGAGGAGCTGATCGGCTCGTTGGAGATCATGACGGCCTCGACCGTTCCCACGATCATGGTCACCCATCACGTCGACGAGATTCCCGCCGGTGCCACCCACGTGCTGGTGATGGCCCGCGGTTCGACGCTGTCGAGTGGACCTATCGAACAGCACCTCACCGGCGAGGTGCTCTCGGAGGCGTTCGGCCTCGGAATCCGACTCGATCGCCGACCCGATGGGCGACTCAGCGCGTATTCGTCGCGACCACTCGGCTGAGCCGTTCACGGCCCACCAGAACCTGTTCGGCGAGCACCCGCTCGAGCGGCCCAGGGGTCCAGAGGCTCCCGCCGTAGTGCAATCGAAGCGACACCCGGCAATTATCGACTCCGACGTCGTCCACCGAGACCGACAACGTCCACTCGGAGTAGTCCCGAGCGCCATCCTCACGGCGAGTGAACACGAGGTCGGTGCGATCCGGTCCCACCTCCATGACCGTCCGCACCATGCGAAGGCGTTTCGTACGAGCGAATGGACCGATCCGGGCCCTCAACTCCACGTTCCACACCGGTCGATCGTCAGCATCGATGCCGGCTCGCTCGGCGAGTGAGACGATGTCGAGCCATTCGGCGTAGGAGGCGAGATCAGCGAGCACGTCAACCACCTGCTCGCGCCCCGCGACGAGATCGATCGTCTCCTCAAGATCCATCATCTCTGGTCCACCGATCCGATCTAACCGCGTCGCTTCAAACCGAAGGCACGGGCGAGGAGTGACGAGCGCACCTCCACCTCCGGCGCTTCGGATGTTCCACGCGCTGGAGCCCAGACGGGACGGCTGGTGTCGCCGGCTGGGGTCGCATCGGCCTCGGGCGACCGCTCATGAGACGCCGGTTCGGGCTCGTCACAAGATTCGGCTGATGCTGCTGGCCCGACGGCTTCACCCGAGTGAGGGGTATCTGTCGGTGGAGCGACCTGATCAACGCTGATGGCGAGCTGTTCTCCCGTCGGCTCGGTGTGTGCTCGGCGGGCTCGGCGCGGAGGTCTGGAGCCATCGGGGTCGAGCGAGGGGCGGAAGAGCCGAAGTGTTGGGTCGCGGCGATCGTCGAGCGTCCATCCGCGAGGCAGGACGAGTCGATCGGCATGGCGTTGGCAGATCACACCGCCGTCGGTGTCAGCCTCATCTTCGATCGGCGCCATCCAGAACACCAAGCGTTCGGGCACCATTCGATACACGAGCGCCGCTGGGGCGGAGCACCCTGGGCGATCGCATTGCCTCCGCATGGAGGCGAACCGTAGTCCGCCGTCCGCGGAGGGACGCTTCGAGTGGGCGATACGGGCCTCGATCCCATGACCTCCACGGTGTGAACGTGGCGCTCTTCCAACTGAGCTAATCGCCCCGGCGCAGCGACGATACCAGTGGTTCGCACCGGTCGGCACCGGCTTAGGGGCGAGGAACGAGGCAGGCCCGCCCGAGCCCGAGGCGGTCGAGATGACTTCGCGTGGAGAGTGGACAGTCCTGATCGGTCGGCACGAGCGCATCAACCACAAGCTCGCCGGGTTCGAGGGTGCACGGCACCTCTCGCGCGAAGGACTCGACATCGATCTCAGCGCAGGATCCGGGGCGCAGAACGCCGTCCACCACACCCTCCTCTCCTGGCGGTGAGGTGAGGGCACCGACGAGAACGACACCAGCGCCGATCAGCGCGACAACCGTGACGAAACGCCACGGGAAGCGCGCCGGTCCGATTGGGCTCGGTGGTGGCGTCGGTCGGTGAGACGCGCCTGGCGATCGGTCGTCGGCGGCCGTCCGCATTGGCTCGCGAGACCGGTCGTACATCACCCGCCGGCCCGGGTCGGAGAGCACGCGATACGCCTCGTTCAGACGCGCCATGTCCGCGGATGAGGCGGAGCCGGCGCTGTCGGGGTGCAGGCGCCTCGCCTCACGCCGGTACGCGGAGCGGATTTCCTCCCCGGAAGCAGACGGGCTGACGCCGAGCACTCGGTAGTGGTCCTCGGTCATAGTCAGTGGCTCGAAGGTACTCGCTGGAAGTCAGTAGCCAACCCGAGGATCGATGACGCCATCGAGTGCCTCACCGCGGCAGTACGCGCGAACGTTGTCGCGGATGCGCGGCCCGAGGAGCGGTTCGCGCATCTCGGGCGTATTGCCGACATGCGGGGTGATCACGCAGTTGTCGAGCGACCACAACGGATGAGCAGCGGGGAGCGGTTCGGGATCGGTCACGTCAAGGGCAGCCCCACCGATGACGCCATCTCGAAGCGCCTCGACGAGCGCATCGGTGTCGACGAGGGCCCCTCGGGCGACGTTGATCAACCAGGTGTCCGAGGTCATCATGGCGAGTTCATCGGCCCCGATGAGGCCTCGTGTCTCGTCGGTGAGTGGCGCGGCGAGCACGACGACAAGCGCGTCGGCGAGCGCGTCGACGAGGTGGTCCGGAGACACGACCAAGTCGGCCCCTGGCACCGGCTGATCGGAGCGGCGCACGATGGTGGTGCGACAGCCGAACGGTTGGAGCAAGGCGAGCAACGACCTCGCGATGCCCCCTCCACCGACGATGGTGACGCGCTCACCGTGCAGTCCACGGCCGAGTGGCTCGTCCCACCTGCGCTCTCTCGCGTATCGATGGGTCGACCGCAGCCCACCAAGGGCAAGCGCGAGAGCGAGCTCGGCCACGGGTGCGGAGTAGGCCCCCTTCCCACAGGTCCAGACGCGATCCTCGTCGATCACTCCGAGGAAGTCCTCGATCCCAGCGAACGGGAGTTGCACCCACTCGAGCGACGGCCGCCGGGAGAGGTGATCGAGAAGATCATCTACGGCGGTGTGATCCCACCACACGAGAGCATCGGCATGGTCGACAGGAACCAACTCGGCGCCCCCTTCTCGGACCGCGGCCTCCACCCACGTGGGCGCTCCCGAGGGTCCTATGGCGACCCGTCTGGCGGTGGACGAGGTCACGAGAGATCGATCATCACGTGCTTGATGCGCGTGTAATCGTCAAGCGCGTACGAGGAGAGGTCCTTGCCGTAGCCCGACTTCTTGTATCCCCCGTGCG
>JAFMMJ010000036.1 GCA_017859785.1 Ilumatobacteraceae bacterium | reverse complement strand
CGCTGTGCACGGTCGGGATGACCGGTACCGCCACTGGTGCGAGACGCTCTGATCTGACCGCGCTGATCTGATCGGGCTGATCAGCTCCGCGCCATCATTTTCCGGAGCATGTCCACGAACCGCTCGTGGTCCGCGTGCATTACGACGAGAGCGTTCGGCTCCCGACGGGTGAACCCGAGCAGGTCCATCACGACCATCCCGCGAGTCGTCACCGAATCGCATTCCACGTCGAGGTGCATCCGTCGCGTCTCGGTGGCGATCGTCGGGTCGATGGCGTAGGCCATCGCGATCGGGTCAGGGAGATCGAATCCGGCGAGTTTCGTCTCTGTCGCGCAGAACGAGGCGACCGTCGCCTGAATGTCGACGCAGAACTCGGCGAGTGGCGTGCCGATGGCTCGAAGTTCATCGGCGAGCGCGGGCACGATCACCGCGTCGCGTCGGCTGATGTCCCAGCCAACGAACTCGAGGGGCAGGCCCGAATCGAGCACTACCTGCACGGCGTGGGGATCGACCCACATGTTGAACTCGGCCACCGGATTGACGTTGCCGACATGATCGGCGGCGGCGCCCATGATCACCACGCGGGGAATCCGCTCGGCCAATGTCGGGTCGCGACGTACGGCGAGCGCGATGTTGGTGAGTGGTCCGAGGGTGACCAGGGTCAGTTCGCCGGCGTAGGTGTGGGAGGCCTCGATGAGGGCGTCGACCGCGTGCCCCGGGTTGGGCGCCCGCCCGTTGAGGGGGAGGCCGATGTCGCCCATGCCGTCGTTCCCGTGAACGTTTTGGGCGGTGCCGAGCTCGAGCACGAGGGGACGGTCGGCCCCGACATAGACGGGAACGTCCTCACGACCGCAGACCTCCCGGGTGTAGAGGGCGTTCTGCACGGCGGAGTCGAGGGGCACGTTCCCCGCCACCACTCCGATGCCGACGACGTTGACACGGTCGTCGGTCAGCGCGAGGGCGAGGGCAACGGCGTCGTCGCTGGCGGTGTCGGTGTCGATGAAGAAGGGGCGCGAGGACATCGACGGAACACTAGGTGTCGGGTCACCCGACGGATCAGCCGGCGTTGTCGCGCTTGCGTGCCGCCATCCCGCCGAGCGCCTCGAACACGAGGCGGTGGGCGGCGTTCACGGTGAGGTCGCTGACGTCGTAAGCCGGGGCGACCTCGACGACGTCCATACCGACGACGTCGTGGCGACGGGCGAGTTCGCGAACCGCGCGGAGCAGGTCGGCGCTGGTGAGACCACCGGGTTCGGGAGTGCCGGTTCCGGGGGCGTGCGCTGGGTCGAGGCTGTCGACGTCGACCGAGATGTAGAGGTGGTCGGCTCGATCGAGGGCCTCGGCGACGGCGTCGTCGAGCACCGCTTGGAAGCCCCGCTCCCAGATCTCCTGCATCGTGTGCCAGACCATGCCCTGCTCGCGCATCCACGAGAAGGTTTCGGCGGGCGGCCAGTAGCCGCGCAGTCCGACCTGCACGAACCGGTCGCCGGGAACCGCTCCCGACTCGATGAGTCGTCTCATCGGGGTGCCGTGGCTCGCGAGGTTGCCGTCGATGATGTCGGCGGTGTCGGCATGGGCGTCGAAATGGACGATGCCGACGTTCCCGTAGCCGTAGGTGTCGGCCACGGCGGTGGCAGCCGGCCAGGTGATCGAGTGGTCGCCGCCGAGGATGATCGGCACGATCCGCCGGCTCGCGACCTCGGCAACCCGGCTGCGGATGTTCGCGTGACCAGCTGCGGCGTCGCCGTGGGGGCAGTGGGCGTCGCCGAAATCGACGACGTCGAGGTGGTCGAAGATCTCGAGGTCAAGATCAATGTGGTAGGTGCCTGCTTCGTAGGCGAGCGCCCGGATGGCGCGCGGCCCGAAGCGCGCCCCGGCACGGTTGGTGGTCGTGATGTCGAGCGGCGCTCCGACGATGGCGACGTCGGGGGACCACTCGTCGAGTTGCTCCGGGTCGGTAAGGAAGGGACGCTGGCCGAAGGTCGACAGGCCACCGAAGACGTAGCCGAGCTCGAGTTGCTCGCGCATTCCGGGGGAGAGGCGCGGGTCGTCACTCATGGCCACGAGTGTAGGTGCGGGCGAAAAGTACGAGGGCCCCGGGCGGTGCTGCCGTGAGGCGCTCCACCCGGGGCCACCCGAGTTGCGGAATCCACCGGTGGTCGACCTTCGGGCGTTAGCCTTCTTCCGACCACTCACATCGCCCGTCGTCCTTGCGGACGGCGGGCGATGCCGCTATGTGGGCCGTCTCCCCCTTCACCCTTGCGGGCTCCGGATCTTCCGGCTCACGACCCCCGCTCTTCGAGCGATGCGACCGTTGCCGGCCTCACCTCCCGAATCCTGGGGATCCGGTGAATCCCGCTCCGCTCTCGCCTCCGTCGGTTCGGTTTCCGTGTCGCTCTCGGTTGCCCGGTCGCTTCTCGGTCCGTCTCCGTCGTGCGCTGAGTGGAACGAGTGTCACTCTGCCAGCCGCATCACCGCAGGTCAAGAGGTATTTTTGAATTCACAGGGTTATCCACCACATTTCTTGGTTATCCACCGGAAATCTTGGTTTGTCCACCGTTCATCCACCGGAAACCCACAGCGGAATCCACAGTTTTCGGTCGGCGAGAGCGCCGACTTGCGCTCTCGCCGGCGAGGCGGTTGAATAACGGGCGATGAGGAACGCAACGACCGCCGCCCGCATCATCATTATTCGCTAGAGCACGTGGACTCCACGTGCTCGTTTCGCCGCCCTCGGGCGGCATTTCGCTTTTTCGGAACCAGACTCACACCACAAACCGATCCCGAGCCGGGACCATCGGAGAACAGGCAGAGAGATGAGCAACCAGCAGAAACAGATCGAGGTCTTCGACACGACACTGCGCGACGGACTCCAGGTGGAGGGAGTCACCGCCACCGTCGACGACAAGCTGCGTATCGCCGAGCAACTCGACCATCTCGGCGTGCACTTCATCGAGGGAGGGTGGCCTGGCGCCAACCCGAAGGACATCGAGTTCTTCTCCCGCGCTGCCACCGAGCTCAACCTCACCACGAGCACCCTCGTCGCCTTCGGCTCGACCAGGCGGCCCCGCGGCCGCGTCGATGAGGACGCGACCCTTCAGCATCTTCTCGACGCCCAGACGCCGGCGGTGTGCATCGTCGCCAAGAGCTGGGACTACCACGTCATTGAGGCGCTGCAGACCACGCTCGACGAGGGCGAAGCGATGATCGCCGACTCGGTCGAGTTCCTCGCCGGTCACGGACGTCGCGTGCTCGTCGACATGGAGCACTTCTTCGACGGGTTCAAGCGCAACCCCGAGTTCGCCCTCCGGGCCCTCGAAGCGGCCATCGTGAAGGGCGCCACCCACGTCGTGCTCTGCGACACCAATGGCGGTTCGCTCCCGCACGAGATCGAGGAGATCGTCGGCGCCGTGTACGCCCATGTCGGCGATGACGTCACGATCGGCATCCACTGTCACGACGACACCGGCTGCGCCGTCGCCAACTCGATGGCCGCCGTCCGCGCCGGAGCCCGCCACGTGCAGGGAACCCTCAACGGCCTCGGCGAGCGCACCGGCAACGCGAACCTCACCACCATCATCCCGAACCTGCAGGTCAAGCAGGACTACCTCTGCCTTCCCGAGGGTCGTCTCGAGCGGCTGACCGTCGTGTCGCACCGGATCGCCGAGACCCTCAACCGGGCGGTGAACCCGCAGGCTCCCTACGTTGGTTCCTCCGCGTTCGCGCACAAAGCCGGCCTGCACGTGTCGGCCATTAAGCGGGCCCGCGACGCCTACGAGCACGTCGACCCGCAGATGGTCGGAAACGACACCCGCTTCGTTGTCTCGGAGATGGCGGGCCGCGCCACCATCCAGATCAAGGCCGAGGAGATCGGCCTTGAACTCGATGGCCCAGCCGTCAACCAGGTGATCGACGACCTGAAGCGACTTGAGCACGAGGGCTACCACTTCGAGGCGGCCGACGCCTCGCTCGAGTTGCTCATGCGACGGGCATCGGGCTGGGAGCACGACTTCTTCCGGGTCGAATCGATGCGGGTCATCACCGACGAGCACGCTGAGGCGATGGGCTCGGTGTTCAACACCGAAGCGACCGTCAAGGTGTGGGTGGGCGACCAGCGCCACGTTGAGACCGCCGAGGGCAACGGCCCGGTCAACGCGATCGACACCGCATTCCGTCGCGCTGTGCAGCAGGCCTACCCGCAACTCGCCTCGGTCCACCTCACCGACTTCAAGGTGCGCATCCTCGACGGTGGCGAGGCCACCGGTGCGGTGACCCGCGTACTGCTCAGCGCCTCCGACGGTCGTGGTGATTGGACCACCATCGGGGTGAGCGCGAACATCATCGAGGCCGCGTGGCGAGCCCTTGAGGAGAGCATCGTCTACGGGCTGCTGCGTTCCGTCGAGATGGTTCCGGCCGTCGGCTAGAACTTCGCCATGGCCGCCCCCCGATCAGCCCCCGCCGGACTGCGCGCGCGCTCGCACTACCGCTCGCCCGATGTGGTGCCCGACGGTTGGGCGCCCGACCGTCCCGCCGAGATCGACGGGTTGCAACCGGTTGGTCGACGTCTCGGCTCTCAGGGGCCGGATCAGGGGTTCGCCCTTCGGGTCGCCGGACGGTTCCGTGATCGGTTGCATCCGGGCGAGGGTGTGAGCGTCGACGACGCGATTCGCGGTTGCCTCGGTATCGCGCTTCGGCGGGCGTCGATGGCGAGTCGCGCGCCGGTGGTGCACGACCTCACCATCGCCTTCACGATCTGGGGTTTTCTCGATCCGACGCCTCCCGCCGAGTTGGTCGCTGAGCGCCGCCGGCTTTTCGCCGGGGTGGCCGATGTGAACCACCACTACACCGAGGCGCGGGCCATCGTCGATCTCGTGCCCGACTCGACCCTTGAGGCGAGTGTCGCTCAGGTGGTGTCGGTGTACCCAGCGCAATGGCGCCAACTCACCGGCATCGCCGGCTCACGCTGACCCGTCCGGCTCCCCGCGGGCCGCAGCTGCGGTCGTAGTCTCCGAGCATGCACATCGGAGCGTTGATCTTCCCGACCGACCGGGCCATGAGACCCGAGCGTCTCGCCGCGGAGCTGGAGCGGCGCGGTTACGAGTCGATGTGGGTGGCCGAGCACACGCACATCCCGTTGTCGCGGAAGTCGCCGTACCCGGGCGGAGGCGAACTGCCCGAGATGTACACGCGCACCATGGACCCGTTCGTCGCCTTGACCGCTGCCGCGATGGCCACCACGACACTTCGGGTCGGCACCGGGATCTGCCTCGTCAACCAGCACCATCCGATCAACGCGGCGAAGCAGGCCGCCTCGATCGATCATCTCTCCGGAGGGCGGCTGCTCTTCGGTGTCGGTGTCGGCTGGAACACCGACGAGATGGAGCACCACGGCGTCGACCCCTCGAAGCGGCGCTCGTCGGCGCGTGAGCGCGTGCTCGCGATCCGCGAGTTGTGGACGGCCGAGGAGGCCGAGTTCCACGGTGAGTACGTCGACTTCTCGGCGAGCCTCTCCTACCCGAAGCCGGTCAGCTCTCCGCATCCGCCGATCCTGATGGGCGGCGCCGGGGGTCCGGTCACCTTCCGTCACGTCGTCGAATACTGCGACGGTTGGATTCCGATTCACGGTCGTAGCGATCCGCTCGAGAACCTGCCGCTGCTCCGCTCGATGGCGGCCGATGCCGGCCGCGACCCCGACTCGCTCGACATCAGCATCTACGGCTGCCCGATGGACGCCGAGGCCGTCGACCGCTACCGCGAGGCGGGTGTCGACCGGGTGATCTTCTGGTTGCCGGCGATCGAGGAGGAGGCATTGGTGCCAATTCTCGAGCGTCATCAAGACCTGCTCGACGGCTGAGGCTCGAGAAGGTCGGACCTAGTCTCGAGCGATGGCTGCGACCGAGGGTTCCAAGTCTCCGAAGTTCGAACTGTTGGATCAGCGCGGGGAGCGGGTTCGACTCGCCGACTTCGCCGGTCGGAAAGTGCTGGTCTACTTCTACCCGAAGGCCGATACGCCCGGCTGCACGAAACAGTCCTGTGGTTTGCGCGACATCGCGGGCGAAATCGGCGACACGGCGATCATCGGCATCAGCCCCGACAAGCCGGCCAAACTCGCCCGCTTCGATGAGAAGTACTCCCTCGGGTTCACCCTGCTCAGCGATGAGGACCACGCGGTAGCCGAGGCCTTCGGGGTATGGGTCGAGAAGTCGATGTACGGCAAGAAGTACATGGGAGTTCAACGTTCGTCGTTTCTGATCGACGGCACGGGTCGCGTGGAGCGCGCTTGGCCGAAGATCAGCCCGGCGGACACCCCGACCGAACTGTTGCGGGCCCTCGGCGCCTGAGGAGCGGTCAGCCGCCGATCGCGTGAGACCGAAGGTCCTCGAGGTCGACGTACTCGAGGGCTGAGATGTGGGTGCTTTCGAGCACCACAGGGCAGGCTCGACCGGCCTCGAGCGCCTCGCGCCATCGCATGGCGCACACGCACCACTGATCGCCGTCGCTCAGTCCGGCGAACCCGTACTGGGGCATCGGTGTCGACAGGTCATTGCCCATCGAACGGGAGAACTCAAGGAAGTCGTCGGTCACCCGGCAGCACACGACATGCATGCCCGGATCGTCGCCCCGGTTCTCGCAGCATCCGGTGCGGTAGTAGCCGGTGAGCGGGTCGTAGGAGCACGGCTGGAGTTCAGTACCGAGCACGTTGATCTGGTTCACCTCTCCATCACACCACGTAGTCTCGGGGTCGTGCGAGACGCAGGAACCCCACTCGTGGCCGTCGTGATGGGTTCGACGAGCGACTGGTCGACGATGTCGGCCGCCGTCGAGACGCTCGACTCGCTCGGTGTGTCTCACGAGACCGCTGTGCTCTCGGCTCACCGTATGCCCGATGAGATGTTCGCCTTCGCGGAGTCGGCGGCTGATCGTGGGCTCCGGGCGATCATCGCCGGTGCCGGGGGCGCCGCGCACCTTCCGGGGATGTTGGCCTCCAAGACCCAGGTGCCAGTGCTCGGCGTGCCGGTGCCCTCCCGACACCTCCAGGGTCAGGACTCGTTGCTCTCGATTGTCCAGATGCCCGCCGGAGTGCCGGTGGCGACGTTCGCGATCGGCGTGGCGGGGGCGACGAATGCCGCGTTGTTCGCCGCGCAGATCATCGCCGCCGGCGATGAGGAACTCGCCGCTCGGCTCGCCACCGATCGTCGGGCCCGTCACGACGCTGTGACCGGCGCGACGCTCCCTCCCGAGCAGTGAGCGCTCAGCGACCCGACCAGTCGCCGATCACTCCGCCGGCGACCATCGGGATGCTTGGCGGTGGTCAACTGGGTCGTTACGCGCTGATGGCGGCCCGGACGATGGGCTTTCGCACGATGGTCCTCGAACCCGACCCGGAGGCTCCGGCTGGGGTCGTCGCCGACGAGCACCTCGTCGCCGACTACGACGACCCGGAGGCGCTCGCCCGTTTGGCGGCGACGTGCTCGGTGGTCACCACCGAGTTCGAGAATCCATCGGCGGAGGCCATGGCGACGCTCGCCCGATCTGTCCGCGTGGCCCCCTCGTCGACGACGGTCGGGATCGCTCAGGACCGGGGCCTCGAGAAGGAGTTCCTCTCCTCGGTCGGTGTGCCGGTCGGGCCGTTCGCCCGGGTGGATGCCGAGGTGTTCGGGGTGGGGGTCGACGATCCCGTGCCCTTCGACCGCGACGACTGCCTTCCCGGCATCTTGAAGACGACCCGGGGTGGCTACGACGGCAAGGGCCAGCGCTCGGTCGACGACGTCGACGGGTTGTGGCACGCCTGGCGCGCGCTCAACGGGGCGCCGTGTGTGCTCGAACGTCGTCTCTCGCTGGTGACCGAGGTGAGCGTGATCGTCGCGCGCACCGCCGAAGGGTCGGTGGTGACCTACCCGGTGGCTGAGAACCGCCATGTCGACGGCATCCTCGATGTCTCGGTCGTGCCTGCCCGCGTCGACGAGGTGTTGGCTGATCGGGCGGTGGGTCTCGCGATGACGGTGGCCGACGCGCTCGGCTATGTCGGTGTGCTCGCGGTGGAGATGTTCATCGTCGACGGCGATGACGGCCCGGAGTTGTTGGTCAACGAGATCGCGCCGCGCCCGCACAACAGCGGCCATTGGACGCTCGATGGGTCGCGCACCGACCAGTTCACGCAGCAGGTGCGGGCGATCTGCGGGCTGGCGCTCGGAGATACGGCGATGACCGCTGGCGGGGTCGCGATGGTGAACCTGCTTGGCGACCTCTGGGACGGGGGTGAGCCCGATTGGTCGGCGGTGCTCGCCGAGCCGCGTGCTCATTTGCATCTCTACGGCAAGCGGACAGCTCGCCCCGGTCGCAAGATGGGGCACCTGACAGTGGTCGACGATGACTCGGGAGCCGCTGAGGTGATCGCGCGCCGCCTCCGAGAGACGGTCAGTCGCGGTTGATTCAAGTGAGGTTGACGCCAACGAGTCGCCCGATACCCCAGGTGACGGCGCAGGCGACAACGACAATGAGGGCTTGGCGCACAGCCGACCAGGGGACGGACCGATTCGCGTAGCGGCCGACGATCGCGCCGACCACGGCAGCGGCCACGATGCCGATGGCGAGTGAGGCGACACCGGCGCCGGTACCCGATCCGAGGTACCACGGAACGATCGGCATGAGCGCGCCGAACGCGAAGGCGATCAGAGAGAGGATCGCCGCGAGGTTGGCAGAGGGGAGCGATCCCGGGTCGACGCCGAGCTCCTCGCGAGCGTGAACGGCGAGGGCGTTCTCCGGGATGCGCATCACCTCGGCAGCAGCCGTGGCGGCGGAATCGACCTCCATTCCGTGGCTCTCGTACATCGCAGCGAGTTCCTCGGTCTCGTGCTCGGTGTTCTCGCGGAGCTCGGTGAGTTCGAGATCGAGCTCGCGACGGATGAGGTCGTTTTGCGAGGAGATGCTCACCCATTCACCAGCGGCCATCGAGATCGCGCCGGCGACGGCTCCGGCGATTCCGGCGAGACGGACATATCCGGCGTCGGCGCCAGCCGAGGCAAAGCCGAGGATCAGCGAGACGTTCGAGACCAGCCCGTCGTTGATGCCGAACACGGTCGCGCGGGCGAGTCCACCCGACACCGAACGGTGTCCGTCGTGGGGTTCGCTTCGCCGATCGTGTTTGGACATCACTGCGAGCGTACCCGGGGGTCCGGGCGGGCACGGGGCCGCCGATAGCGTCGGGCCCCATGGCAGCCGTGGTGTTTCGGGTCTCGGTGGGGGCTCGATGAGCGGTCCACGGTTCCGTTTCGCGCCGTCGCCGACCGGCTTCTTCCATGTGGGAGGGGCGCGCACGGCGCTCTTCAACTGGGCGCTGGCGCGACGTCTTGGTGGTCGGTTCGTCCTGCGGATCGAGGACACCGATGAGGCTCGGAACCGCCCTGAGTGGACCGAGGGCATCATCTCGGCGCTCGAGTGGCTCGGGATCTCGTCGGCGGATCCAACCTTCGAGGGTCCCTATATGCAGTCGGACAACGCCGAGGCGCATCTTGAGGCGGCGCGCTCCCTCGCCGCGTCGGGTCGGGCGTATTGGTGCGCGATGACGCCCGAGGAGATCGCCGAGCGCGCCGCTGCCGATGGGGTCACCGGTTATGCCGGTTGGTCGCGGGACCTCGGGCTCGACGAGGGTCCGGGGCGGGTGTTGCGCTTCCGGGTGCCCGAGGGTGAGACGACGGTGATCGACTCGGTTCGCGGCGAGGTCGTGTTCGACAACTCGGTGATCGAGGATTTCGTGCTGGTGCGAGGCAACGGCTCGCCGGTGTTCAACCTCGCGAACGTGGTCGATGATCGGCTGATGGGTATCACCCATGTGGTTCGTGCCGAGGAGCACCTCTCGAACACCCCGAAGCAGCAGATGTTGTGGGAGGCGCTCGGCCACACCCCGCCCGCGTGGGGTCATGTGCCGGTGCTCGTCAACGAGCAGCGCAAGAAGCTCTCCAAGCGTCGCGACAAGGTGGCGCTCGAGCAGTACCGCGAGGAGGGGTACCTCGCCGACGCGATGGTGAACTACCTCATGACCCTTGGATGGTCGGCGGGCGACGACGTCGAGATCCGCCCCTGGTCGGAGATCGAGTCGCTGTTCCGCCTTGAGGGAGTGAACCTCTCCCCGGCGTTCTTCGATGTGCGAAAGCTCGGGGCGTTCAATGGCGAGTACATCAGGATGATGACGGCGGACGAGTTCGCCGCCGAGTGCGCGCGTTGGGTTCCTGAGTCCTGGGATCGCGGTCGCCTGTCGTTGATCGCTCCGCACGTCCAGCCGCGCCTCGTCACCTTCTCAGATCTTGAGGGAACGGTCGATTTCTTGTTCGGTCCGGTCTCGATGGATGAGGCCTCGTGGGAGAAGGCGATGACGACGGAGTTCGCGCCCGCGCTTCTGGCGGCCACCCGAGTGGCTTACGCCGACCTGCCCGACTGGTCGGCCGACGCGCTGAAGGAGGCGCTCGAGTCGGTGATGGAGCCCTTCGAGTTGAAACTCGGCAAAGCCCAGGCGCCGGTCCGCGTCGCCGTGACCGGTCGCACGGTCGGTCCGCCGCTCTTCGAGTCGCTGGAGGCGCTCGGTCGAGAGGAGTCGCTCGCTCGGATCGACGCCGCCATCAGCCGCCTTCTGGGGTGATCATGCGTCGGCTGATGCTGCTCGCGGTGCCGGTGCTCATCGCGGGGTATCTGGCGGTGACGGTGGCCCAGGTGGTGCTCACCGGACGTTCACGGGCCCTGCCTCCGGTCGATGCGGTGGTCGTGATGGGAGCTGCCCAATACGACGGCCGGCCGTCGGCTCAGTTGGCGGCGCGGCTCGATCACGTGGTGACGCTTTGGGAGACCGGTGGTGTCGGTCGTGTCGTGGTGACTGGGGGGAGTCGTCCGGGGGATCGGTTCTCTGAGGCGGCGGCTTCGGAGGAGTACCTAGTCGAGCGGGGAGTCCCGCGGTCGTCGATCCTCTCGGAGGACCAGGGGACGACAACTTGGGAGTCGATGCGCGGCGTGGCGGATCTCGTTGGAGTCGTTGATTCGGTGATCGTGGTGACCGATGCTCATCACGGGCTGCGCAGCCGCCTGATCGCCGAGGAGTTCGGCTTTCGGGGCGTGGAGGTGTCGACGACGCCGACCTCGGTGGTCACCGGATGGACCTCGGTGCGTCGTCATCTGGTCGAGTCGGCCGGTGTCGCGCTCGGTCGCCTGATTGGTTTCGAGCGGCTCAGCGGCCGGGGGTGAGGCGTGTGGCCCCGTCGGGGCCGCCGGTACAATCGGCGCACCCGATGGGGTGTGGTGTAATTGGCAACACAGCAGATTCTGGTTCTGTTATTCGGGGTTCAAGTCCTCGCACCCCAACCATCGACGATGTGCCGGCCCTCGGGCCGGCACATCTCGTTCTCGGCCGAGGGCGTGTGAGTTCGGCGGGGGTGTCCGATAACCTTCGGCGCGCAGCACGGCCCGTTCGTCTAGAGGCCTAGGACACCACCCTCTCAAGGTGGCGGCACGGGTTCGAATCCCGTACGGGCTGCCAGTCGCACGGGGCCCTCCGGGGCCCCGTCGCCGTTTTCGCGATTCAGTGCATTATCAATTGATCACATCAATTTGTTCAATTGATAACCATTTCTCGCAAAAGAACTGACAGCGAAATTGGCTCTATGGCGTTCGCGGCCCGGATGAGCGTCGGTCCACTCAGCCCATGATGTGCTTGGCTTTCGCGGGCAAGTGGCTCCGACCCTTTCCCATTTTGGGGTGACTGCAGAGGCGTTCCTTAGGGCTTGTGTTACGTCGATCTGCGGACCATGAGCGTGGTTACCGTGCAGTAAAGTCTCCGACGTGAAGGAGAGCGGAGATGGTGTCGTCGATGCCACTGGTGACGACGCTGAGGTCGACGTCCGTCGCCAGCTGATCGATGCTGCGACCGTCGAGTTCGCTCGAAACGGCTTCGCTGGCGCCTCCACCCGAGCGATCGCGATCCGCGCCGGAGCGCATCAACCACAGATCAACTACCACTTCTCCTCCAAGGAGGCGCTCTGGCGGGCGGTGGTCGACGACCTGTTCTCGCAGCTCGGCTCGTTCCTTGAACCCGAGGGCACCTTCGATGATCCCGTCGACGAGTTCCGTCAGTGGGTGCTCGGTCTGGTGCTCTTCTCAGCGGAGCGGCCGGAACTCAGCCGATTGATCATGCACGAGGCCGCCTCCTACAACGACCGAATGAACTGGCTGGTCGACACATTCGCGCGTCCATTTGTTGATCGTCGAGATCGCGTCTGGGCTGAGTTGAAGGCTCGGGGTCTGACCGCAGACATCGATGATCTGCTCGCCGAGAGCACGCTGCTGGGAGCGACCACCATTCCGTTCGCTCTCATGCCCCATGTCGAACGGATTCACGGGCCCGTCGACTTCGACCGAGCGATGCTGGAGCGCCACGCGGAGGGCTTGGTGCGCGCCTTTCTGCCCGGCCTCGACGGCTGACCTCCAATGGCTTCGCTCACCGGCGACTGGTGCTAGGAACGGCGCATGTCCTCACTCGCCGACGACACCCGGTGGCTTGACGCCACCGCTCAGGCCGAACTGGTTGCCTCGGGCGAGGTCTCGGCCGTCGAACTGGCCGATGCCGCGATCGAGCGCATCGAGCGCCTCGACGGCGAACTCAACGCGGTCAACCTGCGCTGGTTCGAAGCCGCTCGCGAGGCCGCCCGTTCAGCCGATCTGCCGGCCGGACCGCTCACCGGTGTGCCGTTCCTGCTCAAGGATCTGAACTCGCATATGGCGGGCACGCCGATGACCAACGGCAACGTCGCGCTCCGCGATGCCGGCTATGTCTGCTCGAGCGATACCGAGCTCGTCGCGCGTTTCCGCTCCGCGGGACTTGTCACCCTCGGGCGCACCTCGAGTCCTGAGCTTGGCACCCTGCCGGTCACCGAGCCGATCGCCTTCGGGCCGACCCGCAACCCGTGGGACACCTCGCGCACGCCGGGGGGATCCTCGGGAGGCGCCGCGGCGGCGGTCGCCTCGGGCATGGTGCCGATCGCCCACGCCAGCGACGGCGGCGGTTCGATCCGGATCCCCGCCTCGTGCTCGGGGCTCGTTGGATTGAAACCCTCCCAGGGACGCATCACCACCGGACCGTTCCGGTCTGAGACGGGCCTTGGCGTTGAGCTCGTCGTCAGCCGTTCGGTTCGCGACACAGCGCTTGTGCTCGACGCGGTGCACGGCCCCGGTGTCGGCGACACGGTGATCGCGCCGGCCCCGACCGCTCCGTGGACGGCATCCGTCGGGTCTGACCCGGGGCGACTCCGCATCGGCCTGCTCGACCACCATCCCTTCGGCGGTGTGATCGACCCGGAGTGCGCGGAGGCGGCGCGGGTGACGGCTCGCCTTCTCGAGGGCCTCGGCCACAGTGTCGAGCCTGGTTTTCCGTCGGCGCTCGCCGATGAGGGGGTGCGCGACCGGTTCATGGCGCTCTGGGCGGTGCAGGCCGCGCTCGGACGCGCCGGTCTCGGCGATCTGCTCGGCCGTCCCCTCGTTGAGAGCGAGATGGAGCCGGTCAACTGGCTGCAGGCCGAGTTCGCCGACCGGATGTCGGGAGTCGACTACGGTGCCGCGCTCGCCGCGGCCGCCACCTTCCGGCGCAGTTGTCAGGGTTGGTGGCATGACGGCTTCGACCTTCTCGTCACACCGACCACCGCTCAGGTGTCACCGCTCATTGGCGAGCACGACCATCGCGATGGCGACCCGCTCGCTCCGATGCGGCGGGCGGGGGAGTGGATCGCGTTCACGTCCGCGTTCAACATGTCGGGTCAGCCCGCGATCAGTCTGCCGATGCACCGCACCGCCGCTGGACTGCCGGTCGGCGTTCAATTGGTGGCCGGTTATGGGCGCGAGGACCTGCTGCTCGCGGTGGCTGCCCAACTCGAGGCCGCGGCCCCCTGGCCGCACCTCTGAGACGCCCGAAGGCTCAGGCTCGCTGGCCTCATGCCCGCTGCTGTAGGCGGGCCCATTCGTCGCGCAGGCCGACCGTTCGATGGAAGAGCATCGGCTCGCGCGGATCGTGGGCGAAGTAGCCGAGGCGCTCGAACTGCACGACGGCCCCCGGAGGGGTGTCGGCGAGGGCCGGCTCGAATCGGCATCCGGTTCGGAGGTCGAGCGATGTTCGATCGAGGTCGTCCATCGGATCGCCGGTGGCCTCGCCGGGCACTTCGGCTGAGAACAGACGCTCGTAGAGCGCCGCCGTTCCCTCGATCGCGTGATCCGCTGACACCCAATGCATCGTGGATTTCACCTTGCGGCCGTCGGGCGCGTTCCCGCCCCGGCTCTCCGGGTCGTGGGTCGCGTAGATGACGGTCGGCTCCCCATCGGATCCAACGTCGAAGCCGGTGCAGGTGATGAGGTAGGCGCCGCGAAGCCTCACCTCGCGGCCCGGGGTGAGTCGGAAGTACTTGGGTGGCGGGTCGGCCCGGAAGTCGTCGCGCTCGATCCAGAGTTCGCCGGTGAAAGCCACCCGACGCGTGCCATCGGCTGGATCCTCAGGGTTGTTGGTGAGCTCGACCTCGTCGACGCGGCCTTCAGGCCAGTCGGTGATCACGAGTCGGATCGGGTCGAGCACGGCCATTCGACGCTGAGCCGTACGGTTCAGATGCTGTCGAACGAACGACTCGAGCAGCTCGATCTGGTGACGGCTGTTCGTGCGTGACACACCGATGAAGGCGCAGAACTCCCGGATCGCCGCCGCGGGATAGCCGCGCCGTCTCAGCCCGCGGAGCGTCGGCATGCGGGGGTCGTCCCAACCATCGACGACCCCGTCGGCGACGAGGCCGGCGAGGCGGCGCTTGGAGGTGACGGTGTGGGTGAGTTCGAGGCGGGCGAACTCGGTCTGGCGTGGTGTGTCGCCGGACAGGGGGAGCTGCTCGAGATACCAGTCGTAGAGCGGACGGTGGCTGTCGAACTCGAGAGTGCACAGCGAGTGGGTCACGCCTTCGATGGCGTCGCTTTGGCCGTGGGCCCAGTCGTAGGTCGGGTAGATGTGCCAGGCGTCGCCCGTGCGGTGATGGCGCTCATGGCGGATGCGGTACATGACGGGGTCGCGCATCTGCATGTTCTCGTGCTGCATGTCGATACGAGCGCGAAGCACTCGAGATCCCTCGGCGAACTCGCCGGCGCGCATCCGGCGGAAGAGGTCGAGGTTCTCCTCGACGCTCCGGTCGCGCCATTCGCTGTCGACACCGGGCTTGCCGTAGCCGCCTCGCCCGGCCGAGATGGTCTCGCTGTCGGAGTCGTCGACGTAGGCGAGCCCCCGCTCGATCAGGAGTTCTGCCCAGGTGTACAGCTGCTCGAAGTAGTCGCTCGCGTAGAGGGGCTCGGTGTCGATCGGGTAGCCGAGCCAGGCGAGGTCCTCGAGGATTCCGTCGACGAAGGCGGTGTCCTCGGTGTCGGGGTTGGTGTCGTCGAAACGCAGATTGCAGATGCCCCCGAACTCGCGGGCCAGTTCGAAGTCGAGGGTGATCGCCTTGGCGTGCCCGATGTGTAGGTAGCCGTTCGGCTCCGGAGGGAAGCGGGTCTGGACTCGGCCCGAGTAGGTGCCGTCGGCGTTGTCGCGTCGGACCAGTTCGCGCACGAAGTCGGCGCCCTGGGGTTCGGCGGCGTCGGCTGCTCGTTCGTCCACCCGGCCAGTATGCCGGTCAGGCGGCGGGTCGACCGGGGTGCCCGGGGGCCGGATCACCAGGTCCAGGTGGTGGTTGCGATGAGCGGCTCGTCGGACGTGACGAGATCCGCGGCGCCGTTCACAGCGTCGGGTGGAGCGCTTTGCGGTTCGACGCACCAGGCGTGGGCGCGTTCGTCGTAGATCACGACGTATGAGCAGTCGGAGGTGATGCTCAGCCGACGCCGGCCCGCCCAGTCGAGGGTGATCGGCCAGTCGACATCGGTGAAACAGTCGTCCCAGGGGCGGGGCAGTGGGGCAGCCCACTCACCGGATGGCATCCCCGTGGCGTCGCGCAGCACCTGTCGACCGACCGGGGCCTCGAGGAACAACTGCTCGCCGCTTCGTAGCCGTGTGCGGAACCACGGGTGCCATCCGATGCTCGCGGGGAAGGAGTCGCCGTGGGAGTGCACCTCGAGGCGGAGGGTGAGCGCCTGCTCCCCGACGTCGATCACTTGAACGGCGTGGCCACGCCAGGGCCATTCGGGTCCGAGATCGCACACGAAGCGGTTGCCGCCCTCGTGCTCCCATTCGCGGTCGAAGACGCTGCCGTGGATCGAGTGCGGTGCCATGTTGATTCGCAGGTGATGCGCGTGACCATCGTGGGTGAGCACCCCGTCGCGGACTCGTCCAGCGAACGGGGCCATCGGGTAGCAACCCCACGACATCGGATCGTCCTCGGTCGATTCGGTGTGAAGGAGTTCGTCGCCGTCGACGGTGAATGACGCCATCCGGCCGCCGTTGGCGAGGTCGATGTTGACGACGGCCCTCGTCGAGGAGAGGGTGACGATCCCCGTGGACACGCGCAAACCGTACCGGCCGCTTCGGTCGCCGGGCAGAGCGGTGCGTACAGTCCGGCCATGCGCGCGATCTTCGATGAGACCCATGAGGCGTTCCGAGAGGCCGTCGCCTCCTTCATCGCGAAGGAGATGGTGCCGCATTACGCCGATTGGGAAGTGGCGGGTATCGCGCCGAGGGAGATCTTCGCCCTCGCCGGAGCGAACGGGTTCCTCGGTTTCCAGATCCCTGAGGAGTTCGGGGGTGGCGGGAGCGACGACTTCCGTTTCAACCAGATCTTCGCCGAGGAGTTGGCGATGGCGGGCATCGGTGGGGCGGGACTCGGTATCACCTTGCACAACGATGTGACGGCGCCCTACTACCTCGAGCTCTGCGATGACGAGCAGCGTCGGAGATGGCTTCCGCTGATCGCGAGCGGCGAGGCGATCACCGCGATCGCGATGACTGAGCCTGGCACCGGTAGCGACCTCGCCGGGGTGGCGACCACGGCGGTGCTCGACGGGGATGTCTACGTGTTGAACGGGTCGAAGACGTTCATCACCAACGGGATCAACTCGGATCTGGTGATCGTCGTCGCGAAGACCGATCCGGAGGCTCGGCACTCGGGCATGACGCTGCTCGTGGTGGAGCGCGGTATGGAGGGCTTCGAGCGGGGACGCAACCTCGACAAAATCGGCATGCACTCCCAGGACACGGCTGAGTTGTTCTTCAATGATGTCCGTGTGCCGGTGGCGAATCGTCTCGGCGCCGAGGGCGAGGGCTTTCGCTACCTCTCTTCGAATCTCGCTCAGGAACGGTTGTCGCTCGCGATCTCCGGGGTCGCTTCGGCGAGGGCCTCGCTTGAGTGGACCGTCGAGTACGTGCGCGAGCGGACCGCCTTCGGTAAGCCGATCGCGGAGTTCCAAAACACCAAGTTCGTGCTCTCGGAGGTGGCGACGGCGGTCGACGTCGCCCAAGCTTTCGTCGATCAGTGCGTCATGGCGCTGAACGCCGGTCGTCTGAGCGCCGCGGACGCGGCGAAGGCGAAGTACTGGTGCACCGACTTGCAGAAGACGGCCGCCGATCGCTGCCTCCAACTCTTCGGCGGGTACGGCTACATGACCGAGTACCCGATCGCTCGGAACTACGCCGACGCGCGGGTCACCTCGATTTACGGGGGCACCAACGAGATCATGAAGACGATCATCTCGAAGTCGCTCGGTATCTGATCCGCCTCCGAGGGCTCCTACCCTCGGGGCATGGCCGACAGCGTGCTCGTCGTGCCGGGGAGCACCCGGGCTGGTTCGCATAACGCGACGCTCGGTGCGGCGATCGTCGAACGACTCGTCGCCCGTGGGGTCTCCGCTCAGTTCGTTGATCTGCGCGGATTTCCGCTGCCGCTGTTCGATCCCGATCTCGAAGCGGCCAATGGTGTGCCGGCCGCCGCTCGCGAGTTACACGATCTTCTCGCCGAGCACTCCGGCCTCGTCATCGTGACCCCGGAGTACAACGGCAGCATCTCGACGCTGTTGAAGAACACGATCGACTGGATCTCGAGGGTCGATCGGTCGGTCTTGCAGCGACCGGTCGTCGCCCTGGCCTCGGCGAGCCCGTCATCGAACGGCGGGGCGACGGGGCGGGCGTCGTTGCGCGCTATGTGCGATCACATGGGTGTCGAGCTGCTCGATCGAGAGCTCGGGCTTGCCCGGAGCCACGAGGTCATCGTCGATGGCGTGATCGACGATGAGCAGGCGTTGGCTGAGATCGACGGCTTCGTGGCCGCGATCGTCGACGCGCTCGGCTGAGGCCTCAGAGGGCGAGGGTGGTTCCGCCGTCCAGAACGAAGATCTCGCCGGTGGCGTACCGGGTTCGCACGAGGGCGATGACGGCTTCGGCGCAATCCTCGGCGGTCGCGGAGCGCTTCAACGGGGCGACCTGACCGATGAAGGCGTGTTGGGCCTCCCAGTCCGAGGTCCACGGTGTCGCCACCAGGCCAGGAGCGACCGCGTTGACCCGCACTGGCCCGCACGATTTCGCGAGGAGCTGCGTCATCTGGTTGAGCGCCGCCTTCGACATCGAGTAGGCGACCGAGGAGCCGACGGGGCGCACACCGGCGATCGAGGTGATGTTCACGACATGTCCATCAGGGGACTGTCGCAGGTGGCTCATCGCGTGTTTCGTGAGCCACCAGGTGCCGAAGACGTTCACCGAGAAGGTCTTCTCGAAGATCTCGTCGGTCAGGGCGTCGAGATCGTCATGAGGCACCACCGTCGTCCAGCCCGCGTTGTTGACGAGCAGGTCGAGCCGACCGAAGCGCTCCACGGTCTGGTCGACGAGCGAGCGAGCCTGCTCTCGATCGCTGATGTCAGCCCGGAGGTAGATGGCGCCGGGGATCGAGGCGGCGACCGCCTCACCGGCTTCCACCGAGTTCGACGAGTTGACGACGACGGTTGCGCCGA
>JAFMMJ010000002.1 GCA_017859785.1 Ilumatobacteraceae bacterium | reverse complement strand
CTTCTTGGCTACAGCCTTCTTCGCCGCCGGCTTCGCGACCGATTTCTTCGGCGCGGCCTTCTTCGCAGCGGGTTTCGCGACCTTCTTGGCAGCCTTCTTCTTCGGCGCGGCCGGCTTGACGGCCTTCTTGGCTGCGGCTTTCTTCGCGACTGACTTCTTCACGGCCATGGGGGACCTCCCGTCGTTGGTCGAGGAACACTACCGCCCGCCATCGTGCGGGCCACGGCGATCACTCGGCCGAGATCCGCTCCACGGCCACCTCGGCCTCATCGGCCGACCCAGCCACCACAACATCGAGCGCGAGGGTCTCACCGGCGATCAGATCGCGGTGAGCGCCGAGGGCTTGGAGCACATCATCGGGTCCGCTCACAGTCAGCCGAATCCGGTCGCTCACGTCGAGACCTGCGTCGCGCCGCTCCTGCTGGACACGACGGATCAGGTCCCGAGCCACGCCCTCGATCTCCAGTTCAGGAGTCACCATCGTGTCGAGCACCACGATCCCGCCGTCTCGGGGCAGCGTCGCGGCTGCACCCTCACCAGCCGACACCAACCGGAAATCGAACTCACCCGGTTCGAGATCGTGCCCGCCGACCCGTACACCCGCCGGCGTCTCCGACCAGTCGCCCCGCTTATGGGCGACGATGACCTCTTGAGTGGCTCCACCAAGCCGTGGGCCGAGCGCCTTCGGATTCAGCACGAGTTCCCTGCGCCCATGGGCGGCCAGATCATCGGTGAGGACGATGTCCTTCAGGTTGAGCTCGTCTCGGATGATGGCGAGATGAGGGCGGAGCACGTCTGCGTCCGGGGTTGCCACCGTCGCCGAGGCGAGAGGAAGGCGAACTCGGAGGCCTTCGGCCTTGCGGAGCGAGAGCAGGGTGGAGCACGCATCGCGCACGAGCGCCATACCTCGCGCGAGATCGGAGTCGACCGGGAAGTCCCCAGAGGTCGGCCAGTCGAGCAGATGCACGCTCCCCTCTCCGGTGAGGCCGGCGTGGATGTGCTCGCTGATCAGCGGCAGCAGCGGCGCGCTGACCCGACAGAGCGTCACCATGGCCGTGTGTAAGGTGTCGATCGCGTCCTGGTCACCCTCCCAGAACCGCTCGCGGCTGCGCCGGATGTACCAGTTCGTCAGCGTGTCGAGGAACCGCTCCACCGTCTCGCACGCCCCGTAGAGGTCGTAGGCGTCCATCGCCGTCGTTGCGTCCGTTACCAGTCGGTTCAACTCGCCGAGGAGGTACCGGTCGAGGACGTCGGTCTGATCGGTGCGCTCAACACCTTCTCGACCAGCCGCCCGCGCGTAGAGCGTCAGGAAGTAGTAGGCATTCCAGAACGGCAAGACCACGCGCCTCACGGTGTCGCGAATGCCGGTCTCCGATACGGAGAAGTCGAGGCCTCTCAGAATCGGCGAGGAGAGCAGATACCAACGCATCGCATCGGAGCCATGCGCGTCGAACATCTCGTTCGGGTCCGGATAGTTGCGAAGCGACTTCGACATCTTCGAGCCGTCATCCCCGAGCACGATCCCGTGGCTGACGCAGTTCTCGAAGGCCGGTCGATCGAAGAGCGCGGTCGCCAAAACATGCATCGTGTAGAACCAGCCGCGGGTCTGGCCGAGGTACTCGACGATGAAGTCACCTGGATAGTGGTGCTCGAACCACTCCGCGTTCTCGAATGGGTAGTGGACTTGGGCGAAGGGCATCGACCCTGACTCGAACCAGCAGTCCAGCACCTCGGGAACGCGGCGCATCATCGAGCGGCCCGTTGGATCGTCGGGGTTCGGACGCACCAAGTTGTCGATCGCGGGACGATGCAGATCGGTGACCGGAACACCGAAGTCGGCCTCGAGCTCGGCGATCGATCCGTAGACATCGGTGCGGGGATACTCGGGATCGTCGCTCACCCAGACTGGGATCGGTGATCCCCAGAATCGGTTCCTCGAGATCGACCAGTCGCGCGCGTTCGCCAGCCACTTGCCGAAGCTGCCCTCCTTCACGTGGGAGGGAACCCAGTTGATATCGCCGTTCAACTCGACCATGCGATCTCGAATCCGGGTCACCTCGACGAACCATGACGAGATCGCGCGGTAGACAAGCGGTTCAGCGCAACGCCAGCAGTGGGGATACGCGTGGTCGTAACTGTCGTGACGCACGAGCGCACCAATCTCCTTGAGCGCCCGGATCACCTCAGGGTTCGCCTCGAAGACATGGGTGCCCGCCCAGCGTGAGATCTCCGAGGTGTAGCGACCCCGCTCGTCCATCGGGCAGATCGTCGGGATGCCAACCGCCGAGCAGGCGGCCTGGTCCTCCTCACCGAAGCCGGGCGCCATATGCACGACGCCGGTGCCGTCCTCCGTGGTCACGAAGTCGCCCGGGAGCACCTGGAAGGCGTTCTCGGTGTCGGCGAGGAAGTCGAACACCGGGGTGTAGGAGCGCCCGACGAGTTCGGAGCCGACGATGGTCGCGACCACCTCTCCACCCTCGAGTTGGGCGGAGTAGGCCTCGAGCCGGGCGGAGGCGATGATGTAGCGCTCCCCCTCCAGCGAGACGACCGAATACTCGATGTCCGGACCGACGGCGAGCGCGAGGTTGGACGGCAGCGTCCAAGGCGTCGTGGTCCAGGCGAGGATCCGCTCGCCTGAGTCGAGGCGGAACCAGACCGTGACGGCGGGGTCCTGCCGGTCGCGGTACACATCGTCCATACGGGTCTCGGTGTTGCTGAGCGGCGTCTCGCAACGCCAGCAGTAGGCGAGCACCCGGAAGCCCTCGTAGACGAGGCCTTTGTCCCAGAGCTGACGGAAGGCCCACATGACGCTCTCCATGTAGTCGAGGTCGAGCGTCTTGTAGTCGTTGTCGAAGTCAACCCAGCGCGCCTGACGGTTGACATAGGCGCGCCACTCGTTGGTGTACTGCAGCACGCTCGTGCGGCAGGCGTCGTTGAATCGATCGATGCCGAACTCAGAGATCTCGGGGTGCCCCGAGATGCCGAGTTCTTTCTCGGCCTGCACTTCGGCCGGCAGACCGTGGCAATCCCATCCGAACCGGCGCTCCACCCGGCGACCACGCATCGTCTGGTATCTCGGCACCGCGTCCTTGACGTAGCCGGTGAGCAGGTGACCGTAGTGAGGGAGCCCGTTCGCGAAGGGAGGGCCGTCGTAGAACACGAATTCGTTGGCGCCGTCAGCGCCCGCATCTCGGGCTTCCACCGAGCGCCTGAAGGTGTCGTCGCGCTCCCAGCCGGCGAGTACCTCACCCTCGAGGGAGGGCAGGTCGGGCTGTGGGGGGACGTCGGGGTACTTCACGTTGATCGCTCACTTGGCCGTCGCTGAGGCCCGCCGAATGCTACCGGTGGGTTCGATCCCCACTCCGGGGACTCGGTCTCAGGCGCCGCCCTGATGATTGGACGGCTTCAGCAGATACACGCCGTTGGCGATCTTCTCCATCGTCCCGTCGAGCGCGTAGCAGAGCCCGCTCGCGAAATCGATGAGACGGCGCGCGATCTCCCGATCGGATCCCTCGAGGTTCATGATGACCGGCTGCCCCACCTTGAACGCGTCGGCCACTTCCTGCGCCTGCTCGAACCCCCGCGGACGGACAGTCACCGGGTCAGCGTTGCGGGCGGACGGGCGGACCGTTCGCACCTTGACCGAGGAGTCTTCGCCATTCGGCCGACGGATCGGTCCGGTGTCTCCGCGCGAGGGAAACACGGGCCGATTCGGCGCGACGACCTCTTCGGTGTCGGGCACATCGAACTCATCGAGCTCATCCACCTCGACGTCCTCGTAGTCGTCATAGGCGTCGTCGGGGCCGAGCCCGAGGTAGTCCATCGTCTTCTTCCACACCGACATGTCGCGCTCCTCCTCGGCTCGGACGCTAGTTCACCAACACCGAACGAACGGGGCACCCTCACTCATCCACGAGCCCCGAAGAGGGCGGAGCCGATTCGCACCATCGTGGAACCCTCGCGCACCGCAACCTCCAGATCGCCCGACATGCCCATCGAACAATGCTCGAGTCCGAGCCGATCGACCAAGGCGCGGGTCATAGCGAAGTGCGGGCCGGCCGCGTCGATCCCTCCAGCGGTCGGCGCCACGCACATCAGACCGAGCACTTGGAGTCCCGCCTGACGGGCGGTGTCGACGAGGGCCGGCACCTCAGCCGGGTCACAGCCGCCCTTGCCCGGCTCGTCGGCCGGTGAGACCTGCACCATCACCGCCACCTCCGGTGCCCGTCGCGCGATCTCGGCGATCAGCGAGGGTCGATCCACCGATTGGATGACGTCGGCGTGGCGCGAGACGACCCGAACCTTGTTGGACTGGAGCTGTCCGATGAAATGCACCGGGCAACCGCTCCCCTTCGCCTCGGCCACCACGGATGCTTTGGCGTCGAGTTCCTGGGCGTAGTTCTCTCCGATGCCATCAGCGCCGGCGGCGATCGCGGCCAGCACCGCCTCAGGGGGAAACGACTTAGTGACGGCTATGACGGCGACTCGGGAACCGCCCGCTCGGGCGATGCGCTCTCTGACCTCTCGGAGGCGCTCGGCGACCCCGGCGGGATCCACCGGCGCGGAACCGGAGGTCACGATGTCAGCGCAGGAATTCGGGGACGTCGAAGCCGTCGTCCTCGTCGTCGCCATCAGGCCCGAAGAGGTCCGACAAACGCGACGAGGGTCGCTCGCTGGACGCGGACGCCGGGGACTCAACTCGGTCGAATCCGGCAGCGATCACGGTGATCCGGAGGGAATCGCCGATCTCGTCGTCGATGACCGTGCCGAAAATGATGTTCGCGTCCGGGTGGGCGACACCGTGGATGATCTCCGCGGCGGCGTTCATCTCGAAGAGTCCCATGCTGGAGGGGCCGGTGATGTTGAGGAGCACCCCACGGGCACCATCGATGGCCGACTCGAGCAACGGCGACGAGATGGCCGACTTCGCGGCACTCACGGCGCGATCCTCACCCGAGGCCTCGCCAATTCCCATCAGGGCAGAACCCGCATTGGCGAGCACCATCTTGACGTCGGCGAAATCGGTGTTGATCAGGCCAGGGATGGTGAGCAGGTTGGTGATGCCCGAGACACCCTGCAGCAGCACCTCGTTCGCGATGTTGAACGCCGCGGTGACACTGGTCTTCTCATTCGCAACGGAGAGAAGGCGATCGTTCGGAATGACGATCAGGGTGTCGACCTTCTCCTTCAGGCGCTGCACGCCGGAATCGGCGGTCACCGAGCGGCGTCGACCCTCAAAGGAGAACGGCCGAGTGACAACACCGATGGTCAGAGCGCCGGCCTCGCGGGCGATCTCAGCGATGACCGGGGAGGCGCCGGTGCCGGTGCCGCCTCCCTCACCGGCAGTGATGAACACCATGTCGGCGCCTTTGACCATTTCGGCGATCTCGTCGGCGTGAGCCTCCGCGGCGCTTCGGCCAACCTCGGGATCGCTTCCCGCCCCGAGGCCTCGAGTCAACTCGCGTCCGATATCGAGTTTCACATCGGCGTCGCTCATGAGCAGCGCCTGCGCGTCGGTGTTGACCGCGATGAACTCAACACCGCGCAGGCCGGCGTCGATCATGCGGTTCACGGCGTTGACGCCGCCGCCACCGACACCGATCACCTTGATCACTGCCAGGTAGTTCTGAGGCGCACCGTTCATCTCAGGGTCCCTTCCATCGCGTAACCCAGGTTGGTCAGCGGGTTGCTGTCGCGAAGTCGTCTCATCAGTTCTGTGGTTCCCGGCGAGAAATTTTTCGGTTCCGCAGTTACGGACCCTTCCGGGGCTGGTCGGATGTTAGCGCAGGTCAGCGGATCGTCACCTCGTCCGTGGATACGTCGATCACCACGGCCGAGGACGCCGCCCCCGATGCGTACACCGTCTCAAGCCGAACGAGCTTGGCGAAGAGATCCCGAGCGGCTCCGAATCGGATCTCCGTATCGTCGTCGAGCACGACCACGAGATCATTTCCCGCCTCATCGACCTGGATGAGGGCGACCCGATCGAGGATCGAGCCGGTCAAGGTGCGTCCGAGCGTGGCCGCGCCGACATAGCCGGGGGGCGCGAACTCTCCCGCGGCGAGCGCCGGAGGCTCCACGCCAACGAGGAGGAGGTACTCAAAGGGCCACCCGTCGATCACATCGAGCACCCGACCCTCGCCGTCGAGCACGCGAAACAGGTCATCGGGGCCCGGATAGGAGAGCACCGGCTCTCGCTCGGAGATCTCGATCACCAGTCCATAGGGCAGGTCGGTGCGAACGGTGGCCTCGTCGACCCAAGGGATCGCCTCGATCTCGACCTCAAGCTCGTCGGTGTCAACGAGGATGACCGGAGTGCCGATGACCGAGTCGATCGCCGCCCGAAGCGCGATCTGGTCGGTGTACACGTTGCCCGACACGCGCACATTGGCTTCACGCACCCCGAACGAGGAGGAGCCGAGCGAGGCGAGCACGCCGACCGCGACGAGGAGAAGGGCGACCACCACCAGCAGTCGACGAAGCCGACGGCGGCCTGCTTGACGATTGACCGCGATCCGCCGGGCCCTCAGACGAGTCTCGGCGGCTGACCGCGTCGCTCGAGGCTGGCCGCCACCGGCGTCGTCCACGATTACCACCCGGTGACGAGCCCCGCCCGGGTCGAGATCGCCGTCGAGGTAGACCGAATCGGGGCCATCGTCATCCACGATGGAAAGCACACGCCGCAACCCGGAGGGCTGTTCGGAGTCCCGATCGGCCATGAGCGAAACCTAGTGACCAGCCGAGGTAGCAGGTCGGGCACCGGCAGCCGCAGCGACCTCGACGTCGAAGCCGAGCAGGCGCACCTCCGAACGCAGGTCGTGACCGGTGCGATCCAGAACCTCCGCGCGGATACGGCTCATCAGGCGGACCACGTCGGACGCGGCGCCACCCGGTTCAGAGAGAATGAAATTCGCGTGCTTCTCCGACACCGCAGCGGTTCCGTCCCGAAGTCCACGTAGGCCGAGCCCATCGATGAGAGCTCCCGCCGAGATCTCCCCCGGCACCGGATTGACAAAGACGGAACCACAGTTCTGCCCGCCCGGCTGGTGCTCACGACGCCAGCGAACGATCTCGTCGATCTCAGCCTCTGCCTGTTCGGCCTCGCGCGGACGCAACACGAGTGTGGCGTCGAGCACAACGTCCTCCGGCGCGATGCCCGAACTTCGAAATCCGAAACCGAGGTCGGCGACCTCTACGCGTCGCGATGCCCCACCGAGCCTGAGGATCGTCGCCCGAGCGATGGATGCCGCCATATCGGAACCATGCCCACCGGCGTTCATCCGCACCGCGCCACCGATCGTGCCCGGCACACCGACCGCCCACTCGAAGCCGCCGAGTCCGGCGGCAGCCGTACGTCGCGCCACCACAGGAAGCGGCGCCGCGGAGCCGGCGGTCACCTCAATCACACGAGCGTCGACGACCGACGGAATCGCGATCGCCTCGAAGTCGCCAACCAGCCGGAGAACGACACCGTTGAAACCCGTGTCGGCGACCAAGACATTGGATCCCCTCCCGAGGACGACCGTCGCCACATCAGCCGCGGCAAGTATCCGTCCCACCTCGACGAGTGCTGTGCGCTCGCCAACGCTGACGGTAAGGGCGGCCGAGCCCCCGATGCGATAGGTGGTCAGCTCGCCGAGAGGGCGATCTCGCTCGACCGCCACTCCCGCGACAGCCTCGAGCGCGAGGGCGAGCGAACCTCGGTCCTTCACGCCGCGGAACCCCGCCCGCTGCGCACCCGGGCTTCGACGATCTCATCGGGAAGAGAGGCGATATCGCCACAGCCCATCGAGATGCACACGTCCCCCTCCCCCACCTCCGAAGCGAGAAAACGAACCAGGTCCTCGCGTTGACGCATCCACACCACTCGTCTCGTCGGGTCGGCCTCAGTGACGGCGTTGACCACGAGTTTGCCGGTGACCCCGGGAATCGGCGTCGTGCCAGAGGCGTAGATGTCGGTCAACACCACGAGGTCGGCCTCTGCGAAGCAGTGGGCGTAGTCGCGCCAGATCTCCGACATCCGGTTGAACCGATTCGGCTGGAACACCGCGATCACCCGCTTCCAACCATCACCCGAGTGACGCGCCGCAGCGAGGACGGCGGCGATCTCGGCGGGGAGGTGGGCGTAGTCGTCGACAAAGGTGGCTCCGTTGTCAACCGCTCGAATATCGAACCGGCGAGCAACGCCGCCGAAGGCACCGAGAGCGCGGGCCGCCACATCAGGATCGACGCCGATCTCCACCGCGAGGGCGAACGCCCCCGTCGCGTTCACCGCGTTGTGAATTCCACGGAGCGGCAGGCGAACCTCGGTTCGACCACCGGGGTGCTCCACGGCGAAATCCTGTCGCCCATCGGCCGCGACCACGTCGACGACGCGGTAACGCGCCTCGGGGTCGAGCCCGTAGGAGACGCAGTCAGGTCGACGGGCAAGCGGCCCGGCGACCGGGTCATCGAGACAGACCACCCGCGGCCCCTCCACACGATCCAGATACTCCGAGAAGCTCTCCACTAAGGCGGCGAAGGAACCGAAATGGTCGAGATGATCGCGATCGATGTTGGTCAGGACGGTGCCAACCAGGGGAAGGTGGCTGTGGGTACCGTCGCTCTCGTCGGCCTCGACGACAAACCAGTCCGAGCCGGTCCACTCCGCTCCAGTGCCGACGTCAGCCACGTCGCCACCGATGATGAACCCTGGTCGCAGGTCGCCGGCGGCGAGCATGAGCATGAGCATCGAGGACGTGGTCGTCTTTCCGTGAGTCCCGGCCACCGCGAGCGCACCCGTCCTCGCGCAGATCGCCGCGAGTATTCCGGCTCGAGACGTCACCGAGATCCCGCGCTTTCGCGCCTCGTCCAATTCGTTGAGATCGACGGGGATCGCCGTGGAGGCGGTGACCACATCGCAGTCGTGCACGTGGCGGCGGTCGTGGCCGATATGAACGCGAACTCCAGCGGCCCGAAGTCGCTCGAGCACCTGCCGCTCGCGGATGTCACTGCCCGATACGTCGTGCCCCATGCCAGCGAGCGCGATCGCCACCGCGCTCATCCCGGGCCCGCCGACACCGACGACGTGAATCCGACGCCGCTCCGAGAGGTCGGGGATCACCGTCGGCAGGCGCTGTGGGCTCACCTCGGTCACGTTAGGTGTCACCATCCGCCACCGCGTCGATCAGTTTCGACAGGCGTCCCGACCGACTGACCTCACCCAACTCGCGTGCTCGCCGCGCGAGGTCGTCGAGACGGGCTCGGTCGGCGCGGAGCTCATCGACGAGCGAGCCGAGTCCGCCGAGTTCCATCTCCGAGAGCGCGACCGCTCCTCCACTCTCGGCGAGCCAACGCACGTTCTCTCGCTGGTGGTCCTCGGCGGCTCCGTCCCACGGCACGAGCACCGACGGGACACCGACAGCGGCGACCTCGTGCACCGTGCTGGCACCCCCACGACCAATGACCACATCGGCTGCCTCGTAGAGCGTCGCCATTTCGTCGCTGAATCCCGAGGGCGCGTAGAGGATTCCGGTAGAACCGTCGAGCGCGTCCGGTAGCCCGTCGACGAATCGACGGCCAGCGAGATGGATGACCGCGAGCCCCCGATCAGCGATGCGGTCCTCCACCAGCCGGATGACGGCGGCGTTCAAGGCGGCCGAACCGAGGGAGCCTCCGAGGGCGACCACGAGGAATCGGTCGTCGTCGATGCCCAGCCTTGACCGAGCCGTCACTCGACCTCCCACCCGATCGGCGGTGAGGATGGCTCGGCGCAACGGGGCGCCGGTGAACGTCGCCCGCGGGAGCGCGGAATCAGGGAACGCGACAGCGGACGCGGCTGCGAACCGGGCGCTGAGTGCGCTCGCTCGACCGGGACGCCGGTCGTAGCTCACGACGACGACCGGGATTCGAAGCAGCCGAGCGGCGAGGACCGGAGGGAGACTCGCATAACCACCGACCGACACGACGACCGCCGGTCGACGGCGCCGAAGCAGAACGAGCGAGGATAGGACCGCCGCCACCATGAGGGGCGCGAAGAGCAGGTTGGAAGCGGTGAGTCGGCGCTGCAACCCGACGACGCGCAGCAGGGTGAACGGCACGCCGAGCGGCGGGACCATCTCCTGCTCCACCCCACGGGTGGACCCGACGTAGTGCAGTTCCTCGGCCCGATACCCACTGGCCATCGCGGCTTCGAGCACCGAGATCGCGGGCAGAACGTGCCCGGCGGTGCCACCCCCGGCGACCAGCAGTCGGATCCCGGCCACGACGCGCCCGGACCTCAGCGGGCCTTCGAGGTGCGACGACGTCCGGGTGCCGGGGCCTCCGAGCGTTCGGACACGCCTCGACGGGCGACATTGAGCAGCAAGCCGGCGGCGACCAGCGAGGTCGACATCGACGAGCCACCGTATGAGAAGAACGGGAGGGTGATGCCCGTGACCGGCATGATCGCCACGACTCCGCCGACGTTCACGAGGGTTTGCAGACCGAACCACGAGGCGATTCCGGCGGCGAGCATCTGCCCGAATCGATCAGGAGCCGCCAGAGCGGCCTGGATCCCAAACCAAACGAGCATTCCGAACCCACCGATGACGGCGACCGATCCGACGATGCCGAGCTCGTCGGCGACGATCGCGAAGATGAAGTCACTGTGCGCGAGCGGGAGGTAGCCGAGTTTCGACCGACTCCCCCCGATACCCGAGCCGGTCAGACCTCCGTTGGCGATCGACAGCAGGCCCTGCCAGGACTGGTACGCGAGGTAGTCCTTGTTGCCCTCGACGTCGAGGAAGGCGACGAACCGGTTGAAACGCCGCGGCGTAGCCATGACGACGAGGAGGAGCACGAAACCACTGGCTCCCGCGATCGCCCCGATATGCCGCAACGGGGCCCCAGAGAACAGCAGCATCGTCATCACCACGGCCATGAGCACGACGGCGGAGCCGACGTCACCCTGGGCCATACAGGCGGCAGAGGCGAGCCCGCCGAGTCCCGCGACCGGGACCGCCATCACCCTCCAGTCGCCGACGGAACGCTCACGGCGGGCCACCATGTCGGCGGCCAGGACGATCACGAGGATCTTCAGCATCTCCGAAGGCTGGAACCCGATCGGCCCGAGGTTCACCCACGACCGCGCGTCGTTGACCTCCTTGCCGACCCCATCGACGAACGGGAGGCCCATCATCGCGAACCCGAGGATTGCCGCCGGAAGCGCGACCGGCCTGATCGAGCGATACGGCACACGCATCGCGAGAAGCATTCCGAGGATCCCAAGCGCCGTCCACATCAACTGCCTCAGGACCATTGAGTAGGGCGAGGCGTCCCCTCCGACGTTCTTGGCCGCCGAAGCCGACAGGAGCATCACCAACCCGAGGAGGACGAGCACGGCGACCACGACCATGATCGCGTAGTACGAGAGCGGCGCGGTATCGAGCTGCTCCCGCCGCAGGGCGCCCGCAAGGCCCTCGCGGCCGCGCGAGTCTTGATGGCGTCGGCTCCCTCGACCGCTCTCACGTCCCTTCTCGACCGCCGCTCGGCGGCGCCGGGCGAGATCGTCCCCCCTGATCAGCGCGAGACCCATGTCATGCTCCCTTCACCATCACACCCGCCCGAGCGAGGTCATCGACCACGCGAGCGAAGTGCTCCCCCCGAGCGGCGTACCCACCGGCCGGATACCAATCGAAACTCGCGCAGGCCGGCGAGAGAAGGACGACATCGCCATTGGACGCCTCCTCAATCGCCGCGCGCACCGCGGACTCCATCGACCCCGCGTGTCGCACCGGTACACCGGGCGCGAACACCGCTTCGATCTCCGCTGCGGCCTCACCGATCGCGATGACCCCGCGGATGTGATCGCGGGCTTCGGCCAGCACGCTGAGATCGAGGTCTTTGTTGCGACCCCCAGCGATCAGCACGATGCTCGGAAAGGAGCGGATGGCAGCGAGGGCGGCGTGCGGGGTGGTCGCCTTCGAATCGTTGAAGCACTCGATGCCGTCAACTCGCCCAACGAGCGAGATCCGATGGGCGGGGGCTTCGAAGGCGGCGAGCGCACCGGCCACCTCATCGACGGTGGCGAGACCCGTCTCGAGCACCGAGGCGGCCGCCGCGAGACCGTTCGAGATGTCGTGGGGAAGGCTGCGGCGCATCTCCCGTGCTCCGATGATGACCCCGGCGGGGCACACCAGATCGCCATCGATGCAGCGGTAATCGCCGCCCTCTCCCACCGACACCTTCCGTCCCGGCGAACCGGCGAGATGACGCCTGACGATCGGATCGTCGATGTTGCCGATCGAGACATCCCCGGGCGTCTGCTGATGAAAGATCTTCGCCTTCGCGGCCTCGTAGGTCGCCATTGAGTCGTGCCAGTTGAGGTGATCAGGAGCGAGGTTGAGCCAGATCGCGGCTTCGGCGTGGAACTCCTCGGTGAAGGCGAGCCGGAAGCTTGAGCACTCCACCACGTACACGTCGACATCCATCTCGAGGGCATCGAGGAGCGGAGTATCGGTGTTTCCGCAGGCAACCGTGCGACGGCCCGCCGATTCGAGCATCGCCGCGACCATCGAGACCGTGGTCGTCTTGCCGTCAGTGCCGGTGACCGCCACCATCGGGCGCGCGCCTCCGGTTCGCTCCCGCTCCCACATCCAGGCCAGTTCGATCTCGCTGGCGATGCGCCGATCCGCTGATCGCGCGGCTCGGATCAGCGGATGCGACTCCGCTACGCCCGGGGCCGGAGAGATCAGATCGAACGAGCGGACGAACTGATCGAGGTTGGTGGGTGGCTGCTCGATCTCGAGACCGAGCCGGGCGGCCTCCGCGACCTTTGCGTCGTCGATCACGTCGTCGGTCACGACGACTCGGTGACCGAGGCGCTGCATCGCGCGAGCGGTTGCCGCTCCAGCGATCCCGAGTCCGTGCACGAGCGACGTGATCGTCATCGGGCCGCGATCCTCGTGAAGTCACCGATGAAGATCGCGAGCGCCGAGGCGACCGAGACGGCGGCGAGCAGCCAGAAGCGAATGATCACGGTGGTCTCGGGCCAACCTCCGAGTTCGAAGTGGTGATGGATCGGCGACATTCGGAAGAGTCGGCGACGACGTCCTGAGGCCTTGAAGACCGCCATCTGCACCGCGACAGAACCTGCCTCGACAACGTTGATCCCGCAGATGAGAACGAGCAGGAGGTGGGTATTCATGGTCAGCGCCGAGAAGGCGAGGGCCGAACCGATACCGAGAGCCCCGACATCGCCCATGAAGATCCGTGCGGGAGCCGCGTTCCACCAGAGAAAGCCGAGACATGCGCCTGCGAAGGCGGCGGCGAGCACTCCCATGTCGAGTGGGTTGACCACCTCGTAGATGTCGGGGTTCCTGAAGGCCCAGTAGCCAATGATGGTGAACGCCCCGAAACCCATGAGGGCCGAGCCGCCGGCGAGTCCGTCGAGTCCGTCGGTCACGTTCACCGCGTTCGTGGTCGCCCAGATGAGTAGGCCCGCCCACAGGATCCACACGAACTGGGGAACGTCGAAGCCGAGATCACCAGCCCGAGTCAGGCTGATGGTCTCAGAGATGCCAGTGGAGGCGACCAACCACCACGCCATACCGAAACTCATCAGCATGGTGAGGTAGTTCTTCTGCTTCCAGAAGATGCCGCGGTTGTGGCGCTTGCGAACCTTGATCCAGTCGTCGGCGAAACCCATCGCGGCCATCGCCAAGACCCCGACCCACACGATCATCGCTTGATCGGAGAAGGGGAGATCGCGGACGTGGGCGACGATCCAGCCGATGAGCGCCGCGCCGATGATGGCGAGACCACCCATCGTCGGTGTGCCTTGCTTCGGCATGTGGTGCTCGAGACCGAGCGTCCGGTCATCCTCCACGAGGATCGGCTGACCCTGTCCGCGCGCCTGGAAGTACACGATCAGGAATCGTGTGCCGAGAAGCGACACGAGGGCCGACACCGCCCCGGCAATCATGATCGCGATCATCGGTCGACCCCGAGCGCGGCGCGGGCGATCTCTCGGTCGTCGAAGTGCCTGAGGCCGTCCGCCCCCTCCTGGGTCGTCTCATGTCCCTTGCCAGCGATCAGCACGATCTCTCCAGCGCCGGCCTCGACGATGGCGCGGCGGATGGCGGCCTCGCGGTCCACCTCGACGAGCACGGTGCCTCGCTCGGCTTCCGACATACCCGAGAGCATGTCCGACAGGATCTTCTCGGGGCGTTCACCCCGCGGGTTGTCCGAGGTCAGCACGGCGCGGTCGGCGGCGAGGGCGGCACGACCCATCTCGGGACGCTTCTCCCGGTCGCGCTCCCCTCCACATCCGATGACGACCGTGCAGCGAGCGGTCGGAGCGGCCTCCCTCGCGCCTTGGATCAGACGCTCGAGGGCCTCGGGTGTATGGGCGTAGTCGACCACGACGAGAGGAGCGGTCGGATCCGACGAAGTCACTGGCTCGAACCGGCCGGGCACCGGCGCGCATCGACCGAGCGCGGCGACCGCTGAGGACTCATCGACGCCGAGGAGCACCGCCGAGTCAAGCACTGCCAGCGCGTTGTGCACGTTGACCGCTCCCCCCATCGGGAGGCTGACCTGATGCCCCCTCCACGAGAACGACAGCGAGGTAACACCGAGCTCCACCTCGGTGGCCTCGGCCAGCGCGTAGGCCTGTGTCGGCACCTCAGCACCGTCGATGAGCAGGCGTCCGTGGATGTCGTCGGCGTTCACCAACGCGCGTTCGCAGAAGTCGGTGGAGAACAGCCGAGCCTTGGCGCGGAAGTATTCCTCGGTCGTGTCGTGGAGGTCGAGGTGATCTCGTCCGAGATTGGTGAACACGGCAAGGTCGAACCGGACCCCGGTGACGCGGTCGAGGACCAGCGCGTGGGAGGAGACCTCCATCACCACCGCCGTTCGACCGTCGACCACCGATCGGGCAAGACCCCGCTGGAGGTCGGAGGCTTCGGGGGTGGTTCGAGGCCCGCTCAGCGTGCCGAACACCTCGACGTCATGTCCGGCAGCCGAGAGCACCTGACCGAGGAGTTGAGCGACGGTGGTCTTGCCGTTCGTGCCGGTGATCCCCACCATGAGCAGCTTCGTCGCCGGATCCCCGTGGACCGCGACCGCGATGTGGGCCATCGCCTCGCGCGTATCGGTCACCACGATCTGGGGAACCTCGAGTTCAAGGGGTCGCTCGACGAGCAGCGCGACCGCGCCGCGGTCAACCGCCTCCGCCGCGTGGTCGTGCCCGTCATGGCGGGCGCCGACCAAGCAGGCGAACAACGAGCCGGATGTGACCTCCCGTGAGTCGTGATGGACGTCGGAGACCACCACCTCAGCGGCGTCGAGCGCGAGACCCGACGTCTCCACAGCGAGCAGCAATCGGGACGGGATTCGCCCCGCGACCGCGTCGAGACCGAGACCGGTCGCCATGGCGATCACGCCTGCTCGCAGGTCGGCGGGGTGTCGGGCGGCTGCATGCCGAGCTCGTGGGCGACGGTCGGAACGAGCCGTGAGAACACCGGCGCAGCGGCGGTGCCTCCGAAGCGGTTGATCGTTCCGGCTGGCGGTTCGTCGATGCTGATCAGCACCGTGATCTGCGGGTTCTCGGCGGGGAAGAAACCGACGAAACTCGAGTAATAGGCGTAGCGACCGTTCTCGTCGAGGTAACCACCGTTCGGTTGAGCCTTCAAACCCGTACCGGTCTTCCCAGCGACATTGAACGAATCGACTCGAGCCCTCGACCCGGTGCCGGCGCAGATGACGTCGACCATCATCGACTGCACGGTCTCAGCGACGGCCGGGGTCACGACCTCGTGGGTCGCCGAGGCCGCCATCGGCTCGATCGCTCCTCCCCGATCGACGGTGGCGCGAACCAGACGCGGAGCGACGTACAGACCGTCGTTCGCGATCACGTTGACGGCCGACACCAGTTGGATCCCGGTGCTCGCGACACCCTGGCCGTAGCTGACGGTCACCTGCTCGGAACCCTGCAACTCGGTCCAGTGGTGAAGGATCCCGGCCGACTCGCCGGGGAAGCCGAGAGCCGACACCGAACCGAGACCGAAGAGCCTCATGTAGTCCCAGTGGATGGGCCGACCGGTCGCCTGCTGGATGTCGATCGTGCCGATGTTGGAGGACTCGACGAGGATGCGCCGGACGCTCATCTCCTCGTCGGGATGCTCGTGGGAGTCCTTCAGCAGGTCCTCGCCGTACTCCCGCCGCCACGGAACGATGAAGGTCGTGTCCTCGGTGACGGCGCCCTCGTTCAGTCCAGCGGCGACGGTGATGACCTTGGCCACCGATCCCGGCTCGTAGGAGTCGACCGCGGCGAGGTTGCCCGAGGTGATGCGCACCTCCCCCGACTCCGCCTCACGCTTCACGGTCGCCATAGCCAGGAGGTCGCCAGTGTCGGTGTCCATGACAATGCACTGACCGGCCTTGGCACCAATCTGGTTCACCTGCGCGGTGAGCGCGGATTCGCAGGCGTGTTGGATCGAGCGATCGATGGTGAGGATTAGGTCATCACCGGGAACCGGAGCCGAGATAGGGACCTCGCTCCCTGGGATCGACCGACCCCCCGGCGCGACCTCTCGTTGGCGTTCCCCTGAGACACCGGTGAGCATCGAGTCGAACTGCATCTCGAGGCCCGCGATGCCGATGCCGTCGATGTCGGTGAGCCCGATGACCGATCGGCCCGTATCACCGCCGGGGAGCACACGCCGCGGCTCAGCATCGACGTTGACCCCGGACAGGCGGAGTTCGGCGAGCTGCTCGCCGAGCGCGTCATCGACCTGCCGACGCACATAGACGAACCCTCGCTCTTTGGCGATCATCTCGCCCCAGAGTCGCTCCTGCTCCGCCGCGTCCAAGCCGAGCACTGAGGTGAGCACCGCGAGTGTCGACGACGGGTCGTCGATGAGCTTCGGATTGATGCTGATGGTGCTGGCGGGAATCGAGACAGCGAGCTCCTCGCCGTTGCGATCGAAGATGGTGCCCCGGTCAGCCGAGATGGTCGCCGTCCGGGTCCACTGATCGGTAGCGGCTGCTCGAAGTGACGCTCCCCCGGCCGTCTGGAGCTCAACGATCTTCAAGACGACGATGAGGAGGAGCGCGCAGATACCGAGGGTCACCCAACGCATGCGACGGCGGGCATCACCACCCGTGAGGGTGGTAGCTGGCCGGGTGGTTCGCACGGTCCGCAGGCGGGGGCCAGCCTCGGCGGGACGGCGGGCGCGGTGCCCTGAGGGGACGGTGACGCCGGGCCTGCGCTTTGGGCCGCTTCGCGGGGCGACCGTCGGGGTGCGACGACGAACCGACGGCGGAGGCGGGGTACGACGACTCATCGCTGCATTCCGCCGACGCGCTTCACCAGTCGGAACTGGTCGAGAGGACCGAGGTTGTCGGGGGCTTGAGAGATCTCGGGGGACATTCCGGTCCGGGCGATGGTGATGGCGAGCACCTGCGGATCGATCGGCAGGAAACGACTCGACGACGCGGGCTCCATTCCGAGAAGACGCCCCTCGGTATCGAGGCGCGTTGGCGACCGGAGTTCAGCGCGAATGCTGCGAAGGGCGTCGAAGTCCTCGTTGGCGGCGGCGATTCGACGATCGAGTTGGTCGATCTGGAACTGACGAGCGGCGATCTGAGTGTGAAGAACGGCGATGAGCGCCATGCCGAGGGCCGCGGCGGCGAACGAGATGATGATGACCCGAGCGGCGCGACCTCTCGCTTGGACGAGGCTCAGCGACGGACGACTCTGCGGGCGCCTGACGCGCGCCAGGTCGATGAGCGGCAGTGCCATCAGCGATCCCCGCTCTCAGCAGCGACCCGCTCAACGACGCGGAGACGGGCGGAGGAGGCGCGTCGGTTCTGCGACACCTCGCTCTCCGTCGGCCGCTTCCGGTGTCCTCGCACCAAACGGACCGTCTGGACGGCTCCACAGACACAGGGCAGTTCGGGCGGGCAGACGCACCGGTCGGAGGCCGCGCGGAACCGATCCTTGACGATGCGGTCCTCACCGGAGTGATAGGTCAGCACGGCGACGCGACCTCCAGGGGCCACGGCGTCAACGGCCTGATCGATCGCCTCAGGCAAGATGTCGAGCTCCCCGTTCACCTCGATACGGATGGCCTGAAAGGTCCGCTTGGCGGGATGACCCCCGGTACGTCGGGCAGGGGCAGGAATGGCCGCGGTCACCACGGCGGCGAGATCGGTGGTGCGCTCGATTGGTCGAGCGGCGACGATCGCCCGGGCGATCCGTCGAGCGAAGCGCTCATCGCCGTGCCGCTCGATCACGTCGGCGAGGCGAGCCTCGTCGTAGCCGTTGACGACATCATCGGCGGACCACTCAGCGGAGGCGTCCATGCGCATGTCGACCGGACCCTCGTGCCGATACGAGAATCCGCGATCCGCACTGTCCAGTTGATGGCTCGAGACTCCGAGGTCGAAGAGCGCCCCACTCAGTTCGCTGACTTCCCGCTCGTTCATCACCTCGCGCAGGGAGTCGAATCGGGCGTGCGCGGAGGAGAACCGGTCGCCGAATCGCTCAAGGCGGGCGCCCGCCGCCTGAAGAGCGGCATGATCGCGATCGAGGCCGAGCACCCGTAGATCGGCGCGGGACTCGAGGAGCGCCTCGGCGTGCCCTCCCCCACCCAAGGTGGCGTCGAGCACGACGCCGGGAGGAACGTCGGCAAAGACCTCGACGATCTCGTCGCGCATGACCGGGTCATGTTCGAAACGCTCGGCGCTGCTCACTCGTCCCTCCACACCCGCGGGGCGACCTCGTAGTCGTCCTCGGCCGAGACGGTCTCGTAACGGGAGGGACGCCAGAGCTCGATCGTGTTGAGGTTGCCAACGATCATCGCGGTGCCGGCCTCGGTCAGCCCGGCGAACTCGCGGGCCTTCTCGTCGAGGGTGAGGCGACCCTGCTTGTCGACGGCGACGGCGGTGGTGTTGGTGGCGAGTGACCGCCTGACGCCGGGAGCGGCCTCGTCGCGCTTCACGGCTTCGATCACCTCAGCGGCCTCAGCCTCGAAGACCGAAGCGGTTCGCAGGGTCACGCATCCCTGGGGGTCGAGCGTGGCGTAGCACCGATCACCGAGGTCGCCACGGAACGACGACGGAAGCGACAGACGACCGTTGTCGTCGATGCTGCGGTCGTAGACCCCGACGAACACCTTCCGTGTCCTCGCCTTCCTGTCATCCGCTTTCGGTGGCTGCCTCTGCCGCGCGTCGGGAGGCGGACCCGACGGCTCAAGAAGTATGGCCTCCAATCTTCACCAATGTCAACCATTCCTCACCAAATACATCCAGACACATCCGCCGATACTCCAGAAGGACGCCACACGAGCATCGAGATCGACCGCCGTCGCGAGCGGGAACATGCGGCGCGAACCGCGCCGACACAAGGCACTGGCGCGCTGACGCGCCCGTTCGAGCGGCCCGTCAGTCCGCGAGAAGAGCGGTGGGCAGGCCGGCGAGGGCCGCCTCCACCGTCGCGCGAGGCAACCAGGCGATCGCCGGCGGACCCGCTCCATCAGGCCGAGCCGCCGTCGCGAGTAGCTGAAGCGGGAAGGGATCGGTGTCGGCCGTGTGCACCTGGCACTGGACACGGCACCAATCGCGCGACCTCCGCTGGCTCAGACCGACCAACTTCAAGCCGTCGAGGAGCACCTCGCCGGGACCGAGACCGGCGAAGCAAACAAGGTCCGCCCACTCTCCCCGTGTCACTCCCCCGCGATGAACGTCGAGACGCTCCGCCAAGGACTCATCCTGCGAAGAGAGCGCTGCCACCCACGCCCGACCGACCACATCCATCGAGGCGCGGACGTCCGCGGCCACCGAACCCGGCCGATTCGGGATCCACACGTCGACCCAGATCGCGAGAGCATCGTCTACCAGCACCAGCCCGCCGCCGGAGTTCCGTCGGACCAGCCCGACCCCTGCCCTCTCCAGCGCCAACGGGTCGAGAAGGGTGTCGCCCTGACGGGAGCCAAGCACGGCCGCCGGCACGGTCGGCCGGCATCGGCGAACCGTGAGCACCGCCTCATCGGGAGGGTCCCAAGAGTGAAGCGCCTCAGCGGGGCTCCACACCTCGGCGATAGCGCGCTCAATCACCACGACGACGCTAGGCCCGGACGGGCCGCGTCGGACCTCAGCTCGCCCGAGCGAGGTAGGGCTTCCAGGCGTCGGGCATCCGCGACGCGCCGACAACGACCCAACTCCCGGGCCGAGGAGGACAACCCGGCCGCCGGAGCCTCATACCCGCCTCCTCCGGGGTCCGATCGCGCTTCGCCAAGTTGCACCGTCGACAGGCCGCCACCAAGTTCTCCCAATCGTGGCCGCCACCACGTGAACGGGGCAGCACATGATCGATCGAATCGGCGGGCCCGCCGCAGTACTGACAGGTGTGGTCGTCGCGAGCGAACACAGCCCGACGCGACAGCACCGCTTGGCGGCGGCGAGCGACGCGCACCATGTACCGCAAGCGCACCACCGAAGGCACCGGCACCGTCAGCGAGGGTGAGCGGAGCACACCCCCGTCGTGTTCGATGATCTCAGCCTTGTCGTCGAGGACCAGGCAGGTGGCGCGGCGGAACGAGACGATGCTCAGCGGCTCGTAGGAGGCGTTGAGCACGAGCACGTTCCGCATCGGTCAGAGGGAGCCTCTCAGCCCTCGTGTGAGCGGATCGTCTTCCGCCAGTCGCGGCACCACGCGAGATAGTTCACCACATCCCATGGCTCCGCCGAGCGACCTCCCCGAGCCGATCCGTCGCCGCCGTACTGGGTGACGAGCCGGAAGCGTAGGTAGTCCGGCGGGGGTCCCGGCCGACGGGCACCCGAACGCCACCATCTCGGAGGCGAGAGCACAACGAATTGCCGAAACGCCGTTGGCCACAGCGCGGGGCGACGCAACACCGCCGCGAGCGCGCGGACGGCGACTCGGAGACTCACGCCGGTCGGGGCTCCTTCGGCAGTCCGAGAACCATCTCGCCGATGATGTTGCGCTGGATCTGCGACGAGCCGGCGTAGATCGTTCCGGCCCGGGCATTGAGGAAGGTGCCCACCCAGGACGCGGACGAGTTGGGAGCCCCTGCGTCATCGGTCTGGAACGCCGAGGAGGGCTGACGGCCCGACGGGACCATCGCCTCGGCGCCGAGGATGTCGACCGCCAACTCGGTGACCGTGAGGTGGTACTCGCTCCAGAAGAGTTTCGAGATCGCCCCATCGGGGCCCGGATGCGCGCCGGCGAGGAATTGCGTGAGCACCCGCATCCCGCTGTACCGCATGACCTGAACCTTCGAGTACGCCTGAGCGATTCTCTGGCGGATGACCGGATCTTGGTCGAGTCCGCGCTCTCGAGCGAGCAGCACGAGTCGGTCCACCTCGGCTTGGAATCGGATCGGCGCGGTGGCGGCCGCCTCCCCTCGCTCGAAGCCGAGGAGCGTCATAGCGACAGCCCAACCGTTGTTCAGCCCTCCGACGACCTCATCGACCGGACAGACGGCATCGGTGTAGAAGACCTCGTTGAACTCGCTCTCACCCGAGATCATCTTGATCGGCCGCACCTCGATGCCCGGCTGGCGCATGTCGACCAAAAGGAACGAGATCCCTTTGTGCTTCGGAGCGTCAGGGTCGGTTCGAGCGAGGGTGAAGATGTGGTCGGCGAGGTGGCCGGCCGAGGTCCAGATCTTCTGACCGTTCAGGATCCACTGGTCGCCGTCGCGAACCGCCTTCAGACCGAGGTTCCCGAGGTCGGAGCCGGCGTTTGGCTCGCTGTAGCCCTGGCACCAGGTGTCCTCTCCGGAGAGGATCCTCGGCAGGTAACGCTCCTTCTGTTCGTCGGTGCCCATGAGCAGCAGCGTGTTACCGAGCATCTGGATACCGAACACATCGTTCGGGCCTCCAGTCGGCACCCCCGCGCGGGCGAACTCCTCAGCGAGGATGACCTGCTCGAGGGCCGAGAGCCCGGCACCGCCGTACTCGACCGGCCACCCCGGGGCGAGATAACCGGCTTCGAAGAGCGTCTGACGCCATTCGGTGACGAACTCCTCGAGCGCGGCGCCCTCCAGCGAGCCGATGCCCGACCAGTTGGAGGGGAGCTTCTCAGCGAGGAAGGCCTGTGCCTTTTCGCGATAGGCCTCGGCGGAGGGTTCGTAGGTGGGGCGCATGCTCGGAGAGTAGTGCGGGCTCAGGACGGCGTCATCGCCGGAACGGGATCTATCCCGCCCGTGGCTACCCGGTGCCGAGCCACCGCCGCGGCTCCAACGAGCACATGTTGACGTACCGCGCGGATATGCAGTTCCTCGAGGTGTACCAACCGACTCCGCTGATCGAGTTCCGCGCTCAAGGCGTCGGTGAGACGGCGACCAAGCGCTGTCACGACCGGACCGCCGATCACGATGCGATGAATGTCGAGCATGGCGGCCAACGAGGCGCAGGCCCGGGCGAGCATGATCCCCGCCCGATCGATCGTCGTCTCCGGCACCCTCGACACCTCGCGCCCAAACTGCGACTCGAGGCTGACCGCTCCGGCGTACAGATCGAGGCATCCCGGCGAACCGCAGGGACACACCGCACCATCGGGGTCCACCAGCATGTGGCCGAACCCACCGAGGTGCCCGTTCGCGCCCCCGAGCAGACGCCCATCGCGGACGATGCCTCCGTCGACCTGATCACCGAGATACAGCCCGATGAGCGATCCGCGCTCCGGGGCGTTCGCTACCGCGTGGGCGTGACCCGTCGAGCTGAGCACCGTCGGCAGCCCGGTGGCTTCCGCCACGAGGCGCCGGAGCGGCACACCCTCCCAACCGTGAACGGTCACCGAACGGAACTCGCCGATGTCGGCAAGCACCGGTCCAGGACCCGTGACCCCGCACACCGAAGGACGCGACTCGGGCGGCGTGGCGGCCAGCACCCGGTCAACGAGCCGAGCAAGGGCGACCCAGGGTTGGCGAGTTGGAGGCACCACCCGATCCCGCACCCCCACCTCTCCGTCGGGCCCGACCACCCCGGCGACCAAATGCCGTACGCCGAGATCTACAGCGAGAACGTTGAACGGCTGTTCGCTTGGCTCGGTCGAGGGCTCAGCCACGACGCGGCCACCCGGAGGCGAGCCAATTCGCCACCGGGGACTCAGCGAGACGCTCGCGCCCGATCAGCCTCACCTCGGAGGCGACAACCGAGGCGAGCACCAGCACCACCACGAAACCGACGAACGACAGCAAGAAGCTGACGGCAAGGCCGATCACCGTGACGAAAAGGGCGATGATCGCACCAACTGCCGACAGCGCCAATCGGCGACGCGAGACCCGATAGCCGCGCTCGGCGAAGGTGGGATCCTGCTCGAGCTCTTGCTCGATCTGGCGGAGGATGCGCTGTTCGTCTTCGGAGAGGGGCATGTTTGACCTCGCGGTACCGCGAGCCGATGTGGCCGCGCGAAGCACATCTTGTCACCTCGAGGGCGGATCCTCAACGCGTGCGCGGCTTCAGCCCGCTGGCCCGACCGATCGATGAGCGCCCGAAGCGGGCGCGAATCTCGTCGAGAGCGCGGTCGGCGCTGTCGTGAGCGGGTTGATCGGTACCCGACGACCAGAGGTCGAGTTGGCGAACCGGCTCGACGAGATTCGACGCCGACACCCCGAGAAGGCGCAGGGCACCACGGCTCACCACCTCGGCGAGCGCCGGCTCGAGTCGCGTCACGATCTCCACGGCAGTGTCGAGTGGTGCTCCCTCGGTCACCGACCGGGTGACGGTCTGGAAATCGGCGAACTTCACCTTCAGCGTCACCGTGCGGGCAGCGAGGGTTGACGTGCGGAGGCGAGCGGCCACAGCGTCGGCGAGCCGAACCAGTTCCGCGCGGGCCGCGTCGAGGTCGGCGACGTCCGAACCAAACGTCTCCTCCTGCCCGATCGATTTGGCGGTCCGATCGGTCTCCACCGGACGGTCGTCGATCCCGAGCGCGAGCCGACGGAGATGAGCGCCGGCCGCTGCACCGATTCGAGCTTCGAGGAGACCAGGCGGGGCCTCGACGATGTCGGGGACTCGACGGATACCGATGTCGTGAAGCCGGGCCAGAGTCTTCGGGCCGACACCCCACAGGCGCTCCACCGGTAGGCCGGCGACGAAGGACGCCTCATCGCCGGGGGCGACGATCACCACGCCGCGGCCAGGCCGCACCCCGTCGGCCGCCGCGATCGGCTTCGCCTCGACGGACGCCAACTTCGCGACGAACTTGTTGCTCGCCACACCGACCGAGCATCCGAGCCCCACCTCGTCGGCCACCCGCGACCGCACAAGTGTGGCGATCTCGATCGGCTCGCCAAGCAGGGCGCGCGCGCCCGTGACGTCGAGGAACGCCTCATCGAGAGCGAGTGGCTCGACGTGAGGAGATACCGAGTCGAACACGGCTCGAACCTGAGCGCTCACCTCGGCATAACGCTGGTGATCAGCCGGGAGGAACACCGCGTCCGGGCATCGCCGGCGAGCCGTGACCGAGGCCATCGCCGAGTGGACACCATGACGCCGAGCCTCGTAGGAGGCGGCAGCTACGACGCCCCGATTTCCGTCGCCTCCAACTACGACTGGCAAACCGATGAGTTCGGGGCGTCGGAGCAACTCAACGGACACATAGAACGCGTCCATATCGACATGGAGGATCACGCGCGGCTCCCCGGCACCGGTCATCGAACCGATACTCCCACGTCGACCACCCGGGTTGGTGGCGATAGTTTCCGGTCGATGAGCGGTTCGACTCCCATCGACGAGGAGCGACGTCTCTCGGCCCTCCCCTCGGTGACCGCTCGCGCCATCGCCTTCGTCGGAGTCCTCCTCGGCGGTCTGGCCGGTGGGCTCATCGGCCACTCCCTCGTCGACATCCAGTGCTCCGGCGACTGCGGCGTTCCAACCGCCCTCGGGCTCGTCGCTGGGGCCATGACCGCCGCTCTCGGCATGGCTGTGGTCGGTGTTCTCGCTCTTCGCGCGATGGGCGAGTGGCGGGAGATCCAGGACCGGGAACGAGCCGGACACGGACCGTGAGCACCGGCGACGCTCCGTCGGCCGCCGAACTGAGAGCCCTCTGCGAGCAACTCGCCGAGACCGCGGGAGCGATCGCGCTCGAAGGGCGGGGCCATCTCGCCCCGTCGGCGAGCACGAAGTCGTCCCACACCGACATGGTGACGAAGCACGACCTCGCGGCGGAACGCTCCATCAGGGACGCTCTCGCGCAGACTCGACCCGGAGACGCGATCCTCGGCGAGGAGGAAGGTTCGAGCCCCGGGTCCACCGGCTATCGCTGGGCGATCGACCCGATCGATGGAACCACCAACTTCGCCTATGGCCTGCCGCTCTGGGCCACCTCTGTCGCCGTGTCCCATGAGGGCGCAACGATTGCAGGTGCGGTCCGGTTACCGGCGCTCGGTCGGACCTACTCGGCCCACCTCGAAGGCGGAGCGACCGTCGACGGACGTCCGATCTCGATCTCGCCCACGACCGATATCCCGCTCGCCCTTGTCGGAACGGGTTTCGGTTACGACGCCGACCGCCGGCGCGCTCAGGCCCGTACCGTCGCCCGGTTGATCGGCGAGGTGCGCGATATCCGCCGAACCGGATCCGCTGCTGTCGACCTCTGCCTCGTCGCCGAAGGATCCCTCGACGTGTATTACGAGGAGCATCTCAATGAGTGGGATGTGGCCGCTGGACTTCTGATCGCGAGCGAGGCCGGCGCCACCGTCAGCGACCTCGGGGGTGCGAAGGTTCACCCTGGGTCGGTCTTGGTCGCCTCCCCCGGCGTTCACACCGCGATGCTTGAACTACTCCGCCGATCGCGCGACGGGTAACCGAGCCGCGGATCGGGCAGACTGTGAGCGTGGGAACGCGAATCCTCACCGTAGAGGACGACGAGCGGATCAGAACCGCCGTGCGCCTCGCCCTGGAGGACGAGGGATGGACCGTCGACGAGGCGGAGAGCGGCGAGGACGCCGTCGCCATCTTCCAGACCACCCCTCCCGATGTCGTGCTGATCGACATCATGCTCCCAGGCATGGACGGATTCGAGCTCTGTCGCGGCATCCGACGATCGAGCGATGTGCCCGTGGTGATGGTCACCGCCCGCAACGACACCCACGACATCGTCGCCGGGCTCGAGGCGGGGGCCGACGACTACCTCACCAAGCCCTTCGCTCCGAAGGAGTTGTCGGCGCGGATCCGTGCACTCTTGCGCCGCGCACGCCCAGGATCAACCCCGCACGCGCGTCTCGTGTTCGGTGACCTCGAACTGGTTCCCGACGAGGGGAAGGTGCTTCGAAGTGGCGCCGAGGTGCACCTCACGAAGACCGAGTTCCGACTGTTGTGCGAGCTCGCCGATAACCCCGGCAAGGTCTTCTCCCGCGAAGCCCTCCTCGACAAGGTTTGGGGCTACGACTACTTCGGTGACGGTCGGCTCGTCGACGTCCATGTCCGGCGGCTCCGCACCAAGATCGAGGCCGACCCGGCGAATCCGCGACATGTCGTCACCGTCCGGGGCCTCGGGTACCGCCTCCAAACGTGACCGTCATCGCCGAGGCCCCAACGCCTCGGAACCCGACCGACACCCCAAGCCAACGCTCGGGTCTCCGGCGTGGGCTTCACGGCGGACTTCGGCGCAGGATCCTCCTCATCTTCACCCTCGGCTCGGCGGTGCTCGCCGTCCTGCTCGCGGGGGCCACCTACGCGCTCACGCGATCGAACGTCGTGCAGCAGACCGAGACCGCCGGCATCGACGCGACCCGCCGAAACGCCCAGACCGTGCAGAACAACCTGCGCGGACCGGCGCCGTCGGCCCAACCGGCCATCGACGCGCTCGAGTCGCTCGGCGTGCAGCGAGCGTTGATCTGGTCGAACGATCAATGGTGGGCCGCAAGCAACCGATATCAGGCGGCGGCACTCCCCCAAGCGTTGGTCGATCGGGTGATCGACGACGTGATCCCGGCCCGGATGATCACCGATGTCGACGGAGAACCCCACGTCGTCGTCGGCTGGCCGCTCGCCGAGGGTGCGGCCTATTTCGAGTTCTTCACCCTCGACGATGTCTCCACCACCCTGCAGAGCGTGCAGTTGTCGCTCTACCTCGCCGGTGGGATCACGATCGCCCTCGCCATCATCGCCGGTGTGGTGCTCTCACGGCGCGCGGTGCGTCCCGTCGCTGACGCGGCCATGGCGGCAAAGGCGATCGCGGGCGGGCGACTCGAGACCCGTCTGGCCACGACCGCCGACCCTGATCTCGGCGCGTTGGCTGACTCGTTTAACGAGATGGCGCGCGCCCTACAGGAGCGCATCGAGCGCGACGCGCGGTTCGCGTCCGATGTCAGCCACGAGCTTCGCTCACCGCTGATGACCCTCGCCGCCTCGATCGAGGTCATCGAAGGTCGTCGCGACGAGATGCCCGATCGGGCTCGTGCCGCCGTCGATCTGCTGTCGAGCGACGTGGCTCGGTTCCGGACCCTCGTGGAGGACCTCCTCGAGATCTCCCGCTTCGACGCCGGCGCCGTGCGACCGAATCTCGATGAGCTCCTCACCGCCGAGTTCGTTACCCAAGCGGTCGCGGTGAGCTCTCTCCCCGATACCCCGGTGATCATCGATGAACGGGCTGAGAACACCCTCATCACCGGTGACCGTCGGCGACTCGCGCGAGTCATCGCCAACCTCATCGACAACGCCCGCATCCACGGCGGTGGCTCGGCACGGATCCGAGTCGAGGTCCCGGTGATGGATAGCGACATCACCCGCGTGCGCATCGAGGTCTCCGACTCCGGACCTGGAGTTCCGGAGGAGGAACGGCGCCTCATCTTCGAACGGTTCGCCCGAGGCGGTGGAGCCGGTCGACGACGCGACAACGATGGAGCAGGACTCGGTCTCGCGTTGGTGGCCGAGCACGTCCGCCTCCACTCGGGTTCAGTCTGGGTGGAATCGGGACCCGAGGGACTCGGATCGACCTTCGTTATCGAGCTGCCCGCCGAGGACCTCGGAGATGAGTCGTGAGGCGCGTCGACCGGTTCGCCCCGATCACGGTCGTCGCCATGGCGCTCGTCACCGGTTGCGGTATTCGACCCGATGCAGCTCCGCGGGACATCCCGATCGAGGATCGATCACTCCCCGCCTCGCCGATCTCGGCAGCCGGAGCGTCGGGCGGGGACGCGCGGATCTACCTCCTCACACCCACCGAACCTCGTCAGGTCCGCTCGGTCACCCGGTCAACGGGCACCCGCGACGATCTGCTCGCCGCCCTCGTCGCCGGACCCACCGACGGTGAGCTCTCCCTGCCACTCAGTTCCGCCTTGCCGGCCGAGCTCGAGGTGCTGAGCACCCGCTCGGTGGGCTCAGTGCTCTACGTCGACCTCTCCTCAGCGATCGCCGAGCTGTCGGGCTCGGGCCTCACCCTCGCCGTGGCTCAGATCGTGTTCACCGCGACGGACATCGCGGGGGTTGACGCGGTGCAGCTCACCGTCGACGGCCAGCGCTTCCCTTGGCCCCGACCAGACGGAGCCACCACGACCGGCCTGCTGCGCCCCTACGACTTCCCGGGCTACGCCGTCTCCGCACAGCCGGACTACCCGGTGCTCCCCGCCCGGGTGTGAGGCTCAGGCAAAGAAGATCTCCGCGACTTCGGTGAACAGCGCGAGGTCGACCGGGCGGCTGCGGCCCGCGGCCTCGGCGAGCGGAACGGTGACGATCTCGCTGCCCCGAAGCGCCACCATCGAACCCCACGCTCCAGCATGGACGGCGTCGATGGCCGCGACCCCAAAGCGCGTTGAGAGCACGCGGTCGAAGGCGGTCGGTGTGCCGCCACGCTGGACGTGACCGAGCAGCACCGGTCGGGTCTCGAAGCCGGTTCGTCGTCCGATCTCGTCGGCGACGATGTGCCCGATTCCCCCGAGTTGGGCATGTCCGAATCGATCGACCTCCGGATCAGGCCCTCCGGGGAGGGATCCCTCGGCGGGAACGGCTCCCTCGGCCACTACCACGATCGAGGCGTATCGACCTCGGCTGTGACGTCGAGTGAGGCGTTCGCACACCTGATCGATGTCGAAGGGATGCTCCGGGACCAGCACCACGGTGGCACCGCCGGCGATACCGGCGTGCGTCGCGATCCAACCGCTATTGCGGCCCATGACCTCGACCACCATGACGCGGTCGTGGCTCTCCGCCGTGGTGTGGAGGCGGTCAATCGCGTCGGTGGCGATCTGGACGGCGGTGTTGAAGCCGAAGGTGAGGTCGGTGCCGACGATGTCGTTGTCGATCGTCTTCGGCACCCCGAGCACAGGGATTCCGTGTTCGCGATACAGGATCTCGGCGACGGTCAACGAGCCATTGCCACCGATCACGATGATGCCGTCGAGACCGAGATCGTGGATCGTCGATCGAACGCGCTCGACTCCGTCACTGTGGTCGAGTGGGCTCCCGCGTCGCGTACCGAGCACCGTGCCACCGCGGGGAAGGCTCCCGCGCATGCTCTCCACCGTGAGCGGCATCGTGCGTCGATCCATGACCCCGTCCCAGGCGTCGAGAAAGCCGACCACATCGTCGCCGAGGACGCGCTCGCCCTTGCGCACGATCGCGCGGATCACGGCGTTCAGGCCCGGGCAGTCTCCGCCCCCTGTCAGGACACCCACGCGCACCAGTCGGATACTACGAGTGAGCGCTGCTAGAACGAACGCGTGGCGTGGGATTCGACTCGACCTGTCCCGTGGGGGCGTCTCGTTCGGGAGTGGATCGTCTACGTCTTCGTCATGCTCGTCGTGCTCGTCCTCGTGGTCGACGGCGCCGACCGGATCGGTGCCGTAGCGGGACTGCTCGTGTCGGGTCCGCTCTATGTCGCCTTCGGCGCGGTGCTCGCCAAGTTCGGGTACAAGCGCGACCGTCTGCGTCGCGCTCAACCTCGGGCCACCGAACCTGCTCCCGAACCCGCCACTCGTCCGCGACCAGCCCCCACCCGCCGCACCGGCGGTGGTCGCCCGCGCCGCTGAGCGATCCAAGGGCTACGGGTACCATCGCCCCATGAGCGCCAACTGCGTGATCGCTATCGACGCTGGCACGACCGGTGTTCGGTCGCGGGCGGTCTTCGTCGACGGGCGGCCCCCGGTCGCCTCCTACCGGGAGTTCACTCAACACTTCCCGAACCCCGGCTGGGTCGAGCACGATCCGAACGAGATCTGGACCGCCGTGGCGACCACCCTGTCGGAGGTCATCACCGAAGTGGGAGTCGACAACGTCGCCGCGATCGGCATCACCAACCAACGCGAGACCGTGGTCGCCTGGGATCGCGCCACGGGCGAGCCATTCGGCACCGCCATCGTCTGGCAGGACCGCCGCACCGCCGATCGTTGCGATGCGCTCGCCGCCGATGGACACCTCGACATGATCCGGACCCGCACCGGCCTGGTTCTCGATCCCTACTTCAGCGGGACCAAGTTCGAATGGCTGATCCGCGAACGATCCCTTCCCACCGATGATCGACTCGCGCTCGGCACGATCGACTCGTGGCTGATCCATCGCCTCACCTCCGGCGAGGCGCACCTCACCGACGTGACGAACGCGTCTCGAACGATGCTCTTCGACATCCGGAGACTCGAATGGGACGCCGAGCTCTGCGATCTCCTCTCGGTGCCGATCGGGGCGCTCCCCGAGGTGCGGCCATCGAGCGGACGTCTGTGCCTTACCGCGGCCGAGGGCTTGCCATCGGGCATCCCGGTCTCGGGAATCGCCGGCGATCAGCAGGCGGCGCTCTTTGGCCAGAACTGTCTGCGGCCCGGGCAGGCGAAGAACACCTACGGCACCGGCAGCTTCATCTTGCTGAACGTCGGGGATACCTGTCCCGAGCCGACCCCGGGCATGCTGACCACGGTCGCTTGGCAACTCGCCGACGGGTCCGTCACCTACGCGCTCGAAGGGGCGGTCTTCGTGACCGGCGCGGCTATCCAGTGGCTGCGCGACGGTCTCGGCATCATCTCCGAGGCTGCGGAGATCGGCCCACTCGCGGCTTCAGTCCCAGACTCTGGTGGTGTCTACGTCGTACCGGCCTTTGCCGGCCTCGGTTCACCCTGGTGGGACCCGTGGGCCCGCGGCACGATCTGCGGACTGACCCGTGGGTCCTCACGGGCGCATCTCGCCCGCGCGGTGGTCGAGTCGATGGCGTATCAGGTGCGCGATGTCGTCGACGCAATGGTCTCCGCGAGCGGAGTGCCGATCACTGACCTCCGTGTCGATGGCGGAGCATCGGTCATGGATTTGCTGCTCCAGTTCCAGGCCGATCAGCTCGGGGTGCGCGTGATCCGACCGGTGGACCGTGAGTCGACCGCGCTCGGAGCCGCCTACCTCGCCGGGCTCGCCGAGGGGGTCTGGCCGAATGAGGAAACGCTCGCCGCGGCTTGGTCCGTCGAGGCTTCCTTCGATCCCGAACCCGACCGGACACTCGCCGACCTCGGTCACGGCGAGTGGTTGCGGGCCGTCGAGCGGTCCCGCGGTTGGGCGACGGCCTGAACCGACTTAGTCGAGGAGGCTCGCCGCGACCCGCATGATCGCGTCGACCCGGTCGCGCTCTCGGGTGTGGATCGGCCGACCGGAGCGTCGGGCGACAAGAACTGGCCCATCGGGATGACTCGACCAGAACACGTCGCTCTCCGGTCCGGCCGACAGCGGATGCTCCCGGCCTCGGCGGTAGGGGTCGAGAGCACCCTCATCGGGCAACTCGCCGGCTCGGGCAACCTCGTCCCCATCGCGTAGCAGGACCGCCCAGTCGGCGCCGATCAGTTCGGCGAGCGCCGTCACCAAGGTCGATGGGCGCTCACCGGCGGCCGACTCGGCGACCTCGGCGAGAAGGGCGAGGGCGGTCAAGTCGGGATCGACATGGCCGCCCTCGATTGCCCGGACATCCTCCACCGAGACGCCATCGACGGCGTCGATCTCGTTGACCATGAGGGCGACGAGTCCCTCATCGGGGAGCACGACGACGAGTTCGTCGATCACGCTGCCCGCTCCGCTCTCGAGGACTTCGATGCCAAGCACATCACCGCGAACGGCTCCGATCCGGCTCGCCACCTGCCCGAGAGCGCCCGGACGGTCCGGCAGCCACACTCGGACGACGACGGTATGCACGCCCGCAGGCTACGGCAGCCGGGTTTCGACCGTGTGACGAGACGGTGCGCGTCAGCCGAGTTTGACGAGGCCGCGTTTCAGGTTGCGCATCGCCTGGGTGATGCGCTGCTCGTTCTCGATCAGCGCGAACCGGACAAAGCCTTCACCACCGGGACCGAAGCCGACACCGGGCGAGAGGGCGACATCGCACTCGCGGACCAGCATCGAGCAGAACTCCACCGAGTCCATCTCGCGGTAGGCCTCGGGGATCGGGGCCCACACGAACATCGTGCCCCCGGGCTTGGGCACATCCCAGCCGATCTTGGCCAAGCCATCGATGAGGGTGTCGCACCGACTCTCGTAAATGGAGCAGATCTCCTTCGGATAGTCGGGCTCCTGCCTGAACACGACGGTGGCGGCGATCTGCACGGGCTGGAACATCCCGTAGTCGAGGTAGCTCTTCAACTTGACGAGGGCCTGGACAACCTCGGCGTTGCCGACCATGAAGGCCGAGCGCCAACCCGCCATGGAGAACGACTTCGTCATCGAGTACTGCTCGACGGCTACCTCCTTGGCGCCCTCCGCCTGGAGGATGCTCGGCGGACGCACGCCGCCGAAGCCGATATCGGCGTAAGCGAAGTCGTGCACCACGATCATTTCGCGCTCGCGACAGAAATCGACGACCCGCTGCATGAAGGCGAGGTCGACACTGGCTCCGGTCGGATTGTGCGGGAAGGAGATGACGAGCACGCGCGGCTTCGGCCAACCGACCTCGTAAGCGGTGTGGAGCGACTCGAAGAAGCCCTCCTCGAAGTCGTCACGGTCATCGGGGTTACTCAACCCGCGGATCGGCACCTGACGAAGGTCAGCTCCAGCGAAGAGCGGTCCGTACATGTGGATCGGATAGGACGGAGTCGGCACGATGGCCGCGTCACCTCGTTCGAGCAACACCCACATGAGGTGCGAGAACCCCTCCTTGGAGCCGATGGTGTTCGTGATCTCGAGTTCAGGATCGAGATCGACCCCCCAGTTCGTGGCGTAGTACTTCGCGACCTCCTCTCGAAGACGCGGTAGACCGCGGCTGAGCGAGTAGCGGTGGTTGCGCGGGTTCCTCGCGGCCTCGGCCAATTTCTCAACGGCGATATCGGGCGACGGGATGTCGGGGTTACCGAATCCGAGGTCGATGACGTCGGCCCCGGACCGTCGTGCCTCGAGCTTCAGACCGTTGATGATCGTGAAGACGTACGGAGGGAGGTTGGTGATCCGGCGGAACTCCACGGCGGGAACGCTACCGGCGGACCGGTTCCTCAGGTCTCGTGAAGGAGCGCGGCGCCGACCGCCCCGGCTCGCTCACCGAACTCAGCGAACTTCACCCGGGGATGAGGACGCAGATCGGGCTGGTAGAGCAACTCCCCGAACCATCGCTGGATCGGCCCGAGGTAGAGATCGGACCCGGCGGCGAGGCCTCCCCCGAGCACGAAGAGGTCAGGGTCCAAGATGTTGGTGAGGTTGACCAAGCCAAGAGCCACCCACCGGCCGAAGGCGTCGATCACTCTGAGTGAGTCGGGGTCGCCTTCGCGAGCGGCCGCCTGGACGTGCTCCCCGCGAACCGATTCGGGATCTCCTCCGGCCAACTCGAGCACCCTCGACACCCGACGACCGACCGCGTACTCGCGGGCGAGTCGCGCGAGACCGGATCCGGAGGCGTAACGCTCCCAACATCCCTGACGCCCACAGGGGCATGGAGGCCCGTCCGGGTCGACAACCATGTGGCCGTACTCGCCGGCGAAGCCGTGCGCGCCGCGTTGCAGGGCGCCACCGGCGACCACTCCTCCACCGATTCCCGTGCCGAGGGTGACGAGCATCAGATCGTCGCTGTCGGTGCCGGCACCGAGTCGCCACTCAGCGAGGGTGCCGCAAGTGGCGTCGTTGTCGACCCGCACTGGCTGTGCGAGCCGGGCGCCGAGCAGACCGGCGACGTCGAAGTCAGCGACGCCGTCGAGGTTCGGAGCCGCGCGCAGCACGCCGGCGTAGGTAACGAGGCCGGGCACACCGATGCCGACCGTCATCACCGGACCGATCCGAGTCTCAACATCGGAGACCATCTCGGCGAGGGTGTCGATCAGGAGCGGAAGGCTGCCCGATCCCCTCGGCGTCGGCTGACGGGCCTCGTCAATAACCGTTCCGGCATCATCGAGGACAACTCCGAGGCACTTCGTGCCGCCGACGTCGATGCCGAGGCGGAACCCGTTCGTCACAGGGAGCGGTGCCCCGGTTCGATTCCGGGCACGCTCAGGCCTCGGCCAGATCCTTGAGGCCGCGGACCGCGTTAAGGATGCGGCGCTCGGCTCGACGCTTCACGAAGCCGGGGAGCGGAACGACCAGTTCGATGGCGAGGTCGTAGGTGACGCGTGTACGCGAGTCGTCGACCGACTCGAGCGTGTAGGCCCCATCGATCGAGCGCTGGATGTCGCCGTCCACCATCGACCAGACCAGGCGACCAGGCGCCGAGGAGTAGTCGTAGCGGAGCGTGTAGTGGGTGCTGCGGCCGAGTGCTGAGGCCCGGAACTCGACCTCGGTTGGGCGCCCCTCATCGTCTCGCGCGCGGACCACAACCTCCTTCACATCATGAGCCCAAGTCGGGTAGCCCTCGATGTCGGTGGCGATCGACCAGACGCGATCGATCGGGGCTTCGATGGTGATCGTCTCCGAAGCGCTGTCAGCCATGGCCCTCATTCTGCCCGATCGCGTCCTCCTCGGGGGTGACAGCGCCGCGCCGCGGTTCGAAGCGACCGTGGTGCGCCGCCCAGAGTCCGTTGAGCCCAAGCCCGAGCATCGGCACGAGAAACCCGACTGCGAGCGAAGATCCAGGATTGCCGTCGGGGCCGTTTGGGCGCGCGAGCGTGGTGGTGAGAGCGACGATGACTTGGACCGCGAGCGCCAAATTCATCACCCGGGTCACCGGTGAAGGGACAGACGGGCCGAGCAGCAAGAAGAGTTGCGTAACCGAGATCTCCTCGGTTCTCGACCGCTGCACCGCGTTGAAGAAACCCCAGAGGAAGGTCGCCACCCCGATCGCGAAGAGCGCGAGGGCGGTGACGGCCCCCACCCATTGGGCCGCGGTCGAGAACGATGCGGCGGCATAGGCCGCGGTCACGACGAAGAGCGCGGTCAGCCCGAGGTGCACACGAACGAGGGCATCAGCCATCACTCCGGAGTCGGTGGATTCGCTCATGTGGCCCCCAGCACCTCGGCCAGGCGTGCCGAGAGGAGGTCGTAGGTGAAGTGGCGTTCGGCTCGCTCTCGGGACCGCTCTCCCATGAGGGCCAGTCTCGCAGGGTCGTCGAGCAACGAGTTGAGCGCTGCCGCGACGTCATTCACCGAATCCGGGCGATCGACGATCATCCCGGTAACTCCGTCGTCCACCGCCTCCGCCGCTCCCCCACTGCGCCCGGCCAGTTGGGGAACACCGCTCGCAGCGGCCTCGAGGAACACGATCCCAAAGCCCTCCTGTTCCAGCCCGAGCCACCGGGTGCGACAGAGCATCGAGGCGACGTCACCAATCGCGTAGAGGGCAGGAAGCTCGGCGTCGGGAACCCGTCCAAGCAGGTTCACCGGGGCCCCGGTCTCGTCGACGAGGCGCCGTAGGCGTCGGTCGTCTCGCCCTGCCCCCGCGATCAGGACCCGCAGGTTCGGCCGGGAGGGGGCCAGTCGCGCCGCCGCTCGGATGAGCACATCGAAACCCTTCCTCGGCACGAGCCGCGACACCGCGACCACGACCTCGTGCTCAGGTCGCAAGCCATATCGCGCCCGGGCGGCCGATCTCTCAGAGGCACTCAGCGGCCGGAATCGCTCGACGTCAACCCCGGGCGGGATCACGGTGACCGGCAGTTGGCAGCGGGCCGCGCGCTCAGCCTCCGCGGCGGCGTACTCCCCCGCCGAGATGACGAGGCTCGCCCCTCGGAGCACCTTGGCGAGCATCGGCCGTGTCACCGGGAGGCGACCGGGCACGGTGACCTCTGCTCCATGCAGTACGACGGCATAGGGCAGGCCGAGTCGCGGGCCGATCATGCCGAGGGGCACCGCGGGGTCGAGAACGACGAGTTCGGACCCGGTGCGCTCGACGGACGTTCTCACCCTTGAGACCATCAACCGGTGCGGGAGCAGCACCGGCTCCCGCACTCGTTTCACCTCGAACGACTGCTCCGCGTCGAAGGCCTCAGCATCTCGGTGTGGACTGGTCAGCACGGAGAACGACTCCGGCGGAAGCCGCCGCCACCATTCCCAGAGCAGCGACTGGATGCCCCCGACCTTCGGTGGGAAGTCGTTGGTGACGAGGAGATGTTTCATCTGGCGGGGCCTCCGAGCATCTCGACACGACCCCGTTCGGTAAGGCGCTCAAGCGACCACCGAGCGTGCTCTGCGAGCATCGCCTCGTCGCCCTCAGCGAGCCGCTCGAGAACCTCGACCACCGCTTCATCTCCGGGTGTCGCCGTGTTGCCGAGGACGATCACCGCGTTGCGACGGAGCCACGTCGGATCGCGGTCGGCGAGGTACCAACGTCCATGACGATCGAGCAGCGTCTCATCGTCGGAGGCGAGGAGTTCGAGGGCGTCCACATGAGACGGTCCGCTGGCGCCGACGGCAACCGCGGACCGTGGGCTGAGTCGGACGGTCGGCGGGCAGGCCTCCTGACAGTCGTCGCAGCCGTAGAGGCGATCCTCGAGAGCTTCGCGGTACTCGACCGGGAAGGTCCCGGGTTTCTGCATGAGCCAGGCCAGGCAGCGTCTGGCGTCGATCACCCCGGGCGCGACGATGGCCCCAGTAGGACATGCGGGTTCGCACCGTGAGCAGGTTCCACACCCGTCAGCGACTGGCTCGGAGCGGGGGTAGTCGGCGGTCGTGATGATCGACCCGAGGATGAAGAAGCTTCCCGCTCCGGAGATGAGCAGGTTCGCGTTGCGGCCGAACCAGCCGAGACCTCCGAGATATGCGGCTTCCCGGTCGACGAGCGAGTTGTCGTCAGCGAAGGCGACCGCCCGGTGCCCAGCGGCTCGGATCAGTCGCGCCTCGGCGCGGAGCGCTCGGCGAAGGTCCTCGTAGTGGTCGGCTCGCGCGTAGCGGGCCACCCGTGCCCAACCCGGTCGGACCGGTTCGGGCTCGACGCCGGCCGCGTAGGGCATCGCTGCGACGATGATCGAGCAGGCCCCATCCACCGCGCGCTGAGGATCGGTGGAGCGCTCCGGATCGCGGTAAGTGAACTCCATCGAGTCGGCCAACCCATCGGCGCGGCGTTCGTTGAGCGCCGATCGAGCGCGATCGAGCACCTCGGCTGGGGCCACACCGAGTGCGGTGATGCCCTGTTCTCGGAGGCGATCTCGGATCTCATCGAGGGTTGGAAGTGGAGCGTTGCGTCTCATGTCGACTTCAGCCGGTCGTGTGACCGCTCACCTGCCCCACAACAGGTCGGCGAAGACCGGGCTGTTGATCAAGTTGGCGCCAAGAGCGCGGGCATCCGATCTCACCGCTTGATCGTCGGTGATGACGACGACCGGGCGGGTGACCGGCACGCGACTGAGTTCCTCGCGGATCGTGTCGTCGGCGTCGACACCCTCTGGCGAGTAGAGGACTCGAACGTGTCGACGGCCACGAGCGTGGGCACCGACGATCGACGCCCCGTCGATCGCCACCACGATGTCCGCGCCGGTACGGGCGGCGAGCTGCTCACAGGCGCTCAGGAGGCGCTCGCGCTGCTCGGCGATCTCCAGGTGTCCAAGCCGACCGAGGGTGACGTTGTAGGCATCGACGATCACGGTCGCTCCACATCGCATTAGATGGTCAGCCGCGCGGTCGGGCAAACCGGTGTAGGCGCCGGGGATCTGGACGGGCTCGCGACGGTCGCCTTCTCGTGGCGCTGGGAGCATGGCGCGAAGCCCGGCCAGCAGGGTCTCAGCGCTTTTCACCATGCCGCTCAGATGCTCGATGTCGCTGAGAAGTTCCCGCCGCTCGTCGAGCACGCGGTCGCGCACCTCCTCAGCCTCCTGAGTGGCCGCATCGGCGATGCCGGCCTGATCGATGGCCCGCTCGAGTCGACCCTTGGTGGCGGCGTGTCGGTCGCGTTCGTGCCGGAGGTCCATCCGCGCGGCTTGGAGCGACTCGTCGAGGGCGGCGCTCTCGGCGCTGGACTTCTCGAGAGCTGCCTCGAGCTCGGAGACTCTCGCTCGGAGGTCGCTCACCTCGGTCCGCTCACGAGCGAGTGCCTCCTCAGCCCGAGCCGACTTCTGCTCGGCGGCGAGGCGCTTACGAACCTCGCGACGTACCGCCGATGGATCGTCACCGAGGCCGGCGTCCGACGTGCCGGCCATTCCCCACCAATCGGGTGCTCCCGCCAGCCACGCACGACAGCGCTCGTCGAGCTGACCGGCATCTACGATCTCAGCGCAGCGCTTCCGCATGTCCTCAGCGGAGAGCGCCTCCACGATTCGCGTGATATGGCCGAGCCCGAGGCGGTCGCGACGAGGGGCATTCGTCACCGTGTCGACCACCGCGTCAGGACACCAGTCGAGCGGAGGCCCATCACGAGGCACGAGCAGTGGGACGAGCGCCTCGACCAGGGGACGGAGGTGCCGGGGATCATTGGGGGGAACCTCGCGTCTCGCCCCCGATCGAGCCATGTGACGATCGTACCGGCGCGCCCACGCACGGGATGGCTTGACACGAACAGATGTTCGTGTTCGACTAGGTGCGTGTATCGCCAGCGCAGCCTCGACGACTTAGGGCTGGCGCTCTCGGAGGTGACCTTCTGCGTCGTCGACCTCGAGACCACGGGCACCCGAGCCGACTCGGACGCGATCACCGAGATCGGAGCGGTCAAGGTGCGCGGAGGTGAGGTGCTCGGCACCTATCAGACCCTCGTCAACCCGGGTCGTCCCATCCCTCCGCAGATCACACTGATCACCGGACTGACCGACGCCGTGGTCGCCACCGCCCCTCGTATCGAATCGGTGCTTCCGAGCCTGGAGTCGTTCTGCGAGGGCTGCGTCGTCGTCGCGCACAACGCGCGGTTCGACGTCGGTTTCCTTCGGGCCGCCTTCGAGCGGGCAGGGCGCGAGGAGTTCCGCCCGCCAGTGCTCGACACGCTCGCCATCGCCCGACGACTACTGCGCGACGAGGTGCCGAACTTCCGTCTCGGAACCTTGGCTGAGCGGTTCGGCTTCGCGAACTCACCGAGCCATCGGGCCCTTGATGACGCTCGAGCGACAGCGGATCTCCTTCACCTGCTCATCGAACGAGCCTCCGCGTGGGGGGTCACCGGCATCGACGACCTCATGCAACTTGGAACGATCGGCGGCCACCCCCAGGCAGCAAAGTTGCGTCTGACCACCGACCTCCCACGCTCCCCCGGCGTCTACCTGTTCCGCGACGCGATGGGAGACATCATCTATGTGGGAAAGGCGACCAACCTGCGTCAGCGGGTGAGGAGCTACTTCGGTGGCGACGACCGTCGAACCGTCGGCCCGATGCTGAGGCAACTCTCCACCATCGAGCATCTTCCGACCCCGGATCCCCTCACCGCCGAGATCCTCGAGCGTCGCCTCATCATCAGCTCGAGCCCGCGGTTCAACCGGGTCGGACGTCATCCACGGCGACCAACGTGGATTCGTCTCGACACCAGTCAGGAGTGGCCACGGCTCTCGGTGGTTCGCGCTGACGATGGGCGATCACCGCATCTCGGCCCGGTCGGTTCGCACCGTCGCGCCGCCGCGGTGATCGAGGCCATCGAGTCGGTCGTGCCGATCCGCCGCTGCTCGGTGCGACTGCCGAGAGGCCACACCCCACGTCCAGAGGCCACGCCCTGCACAGCGCACCAGCTCGGGGTCGCCCCATGTCCGTGCGCCGGTTTCGCCGACCGCGCCGAGTATGACCTTGCGGTCGCGACCATCGTCGGCCTCTTCCAAGGTGAGACGACCGCTGTCGTGGAGGCGGCGACGACGCGCATGCGCGATCTCGCGCTCGGACAGCGGTTCGAGGAGGCCGCAGCCTGCCGCGATCGGCTGGCTGAGCTGCTCGGAGCCCTCGAACGCACCGCCCTCGTGCGCGCGGTGCTCGACGCTGGTGCTCTCACCGTGCGCGACGGTGATCTCGAGTTCCGCATCGAGCACGGGGTGCTCCATCACCCGGCGCTCGAGGGACACGATCCGGTCGACCCGATCGGTGAGGCCCTCATGCTCGGTCGACACCTCGAGCGAATCGCAGGCCGCGTGGAGGTCGTCTCGTGCAGCGGCGAATGGCGCTTTCCTCTGCTCTTCGATACTGAAGTGCCTCGACTCGCCCTCGCTGTCTAGAGCGCGTAACCGTTGAGCGGGTCTCCGCTCTAGGGGTCGACGCGCACACCCTCGCGGTCGACCGCGAGGCCAAGGACCTGATCAGCGGACGCTCCGGTCGCGTCCCGCACGGCGGCGACGACCTGGTCGAGCTCGTCTGCCTTGACCCAACCAGCAACCGTCGGACCCGAGCCGGACAGCCACACACCATGCACACCGGGAATCGACTCCATCGCGGTCGCCGCTTGCGCCGATGCTGGCGCCGCCGCGAAGCGGATGTCTTGGTGGAGTCGATCGGCGACTGAGCGACGCAGTAGTCCAAGGTCTCCTGCTGCCACCGCGGTGATCAGCGTGGCGACCCGCGCCATGTTGAACACCGCGTCGGGTCGGTTGACGACGGTGGGAAGAGTGGCTCGGGAGCGATCGGTGGAGGTCGAGTCGGCAGCCGGAACCCAAACGACGACGCTGAGGCCAAGGTCGACCGATGCTGGGCTGACGAGGTCGCCGTCGGCGATCACCATGCCTCCGAACACCGAAGCCGCGACGTTGTCGGGATGGCCCTCGAGCTCCGCGGTGAGGCGGAGAACCTCGACTCGGGTGTCATGGTCGGCCGCTGCCGCCACCCCGTTGCGTTCCACATGGGCGAGCATGGCCCCAGCGACCCGCACCGCGCCGCTGTAGCCAAGACCGCGACCCATCGGGATGCCACCCACGCCCCACAGCAAGCCGCTGCCACCAGCGGCCCGGTGGGCGACCACCGCTGGATGGGACTCCTCCAACTCTCTGCCCGCCGCTGGCGCAGACCCAGTGCCAACGACGGTGCGTCGCGACAACGCGAGCCCGAGCACGTCGAATCCCGGCCCGAGGTTCGCTGACGAGGCCGGTGCGGAGACCGCAGTCATGAAACGCCCCTCAGATCTGCTCGGGCGAACTCACCCATTCGCGAGCTCGCTTGAGCGTCGCTTGAGACGTTCCAGGAGGTCCGTGGCTCGGCCGTCGTCGATCGCTGCCGCCGCGAGTTCGATTCCCTCGGCGAGCCCGTCGACAGCTCCACCCACGGTGAGCGCCGCTGCCGCGTTCAGCAGCACGATCTCTCGGTGGGGGCCGTGCTCACCACCGAGCACCCGGCGAACCACGTCGGCGTTGTGCTCAGGGTCGCCTCCGCGGAGGTCGTCATCAGTCACCCTCGCCAGGCCGAGCGCGACCGGATCCACGGTCAGGCGGCGCTGGACGCCGTCGCGCAGCTCGATCACCTCCGATGGGCCGGTGGTGCTCAGCTCGTCGAGACCGCCTCCATGGACCACCCAGGCATGGGTGGAGCCGTGGGTGGCGAGGGTCTCGACCATTCGGTCGGCGAAGCTCGGGTCGGCCACGCCGATCACCTGGCGACGCACACGGCCCGGATTCGCCATCGGTCCGAGCAAGTTGAAGACAGTCGGGATACCGATCTCGCGTCGGGCGGGAGCCGCGAATCGGAACGCCGGATGAAATCGAGGTGCGAAGCAGAATCCGAAACCCACATCGGCGACGCATGCGGCCACCTCGACGGGCCCGAGTTCGACGGCCACGCCGAGGGCTTCGAGCACGTCAGCGGTCCCGCATTTCGACGAGGCGGCGCGGGCGCCGTGTTTGCAGACTGGAATGCCAGCGGCGGCGGTGACCAGGCCAGCCATCGTCGAGATGTTGATCGAGTGGGAGCGGTCGCCTCCGGTGCCGACGATGTCGACCGCGCGATCGAGGATGGCGTCGTCAAGTGGGACAACCTCGGCCTCGGACAGCACCGCGTCAAGGAGGCCAGACAGTTCCTCGGCCGTCTCCCCCTTCGACCGCAGCGCGACGACGAACCCGACGAGCTGCGCCGGGGTGGCGTTCCCGCTCAAGATCGTGGTCATCGCGTCGCGGGCTTGAGTCGCGGTGAGGTGTTGACGAGCGAGCAGGGCACCGATGAGCGCGGGCCAGCCGCCGTGTTCGGTGAGCGGGTCGGTTGATCCCATCGCGTGCAGGTTAGGGGTGTCGCCGCGTCGCGGCTCAGGCGCGTTAGGCGGTGCGGCGACGCTGACGCAGGAGGCGTCGACGTTCGCGCTCGGTGGCGCCGCCCCAAACACCGACCTTCTCCCGGTTGGCGAGGGCGTAGTCGAGGCAAGCGACGCGAACCGAGCAGTGCTCGCAGACCAACTTCGCCTCATCGGCTGTGTCGTCCTCATCGGGATAGAAGAGCGAGGCGTCGAGTCCTCGACACGCCCCCAACATCCGCCATTCCAGTTCGTGGTTCGCCAACGTGAAGCCCCCCTGGTCTCCTGCGAGATCCCGACAATAGAACGACTTTCGGCCCGATTCCAGAGGCGCGGACCCACGATCGCTCACAGCGATCACACAGTTGCTGTGATCGCCCAGAGCGACAGGGCGTTGGCTATTCGGAACTGCCGGAAGCGCCTCAGCCATTCGCCTCATCTGTGGCGAGCACCGCCAAAAGCGCCTGAGCAGGCTCAACCGGTCGACCGAGGCGCTCCTGGAACATCCGGTTGATGATGACGCTCGAGCCAAAGAGCGGAAGATCGTCAGGAACATCCGATGGCGCGACGAACGACTCCGCCGCATCGCGCGCCTCAGTAAGCGCGCCCGGCCCTTCCCCGAGCGATCCAGTTTCGATGTGGACCACTCGCACGCCCCTGCGTTCAAGGCGAGCCGCGAGCCGTTCGTCCTCCCCCGTCGCGCGCCCGCGAGGCGACCCGATGAGACCGATCGCGACCGGCAGCAAGGACGATGCGCGCGCACCGGCATCGGGCACCGTGACATCGAGGTGCTCGACCACGCCGCGAACTCGCGCCGCGAGCCCATCAGCCGATGAGCCGAGAAGTCGCGGGTAGTCCGACCGGAGCACCTCGAGGCAACTCGGCTGCAACACGACGATGGGGCCGTCGGATTCAGACAGCACCTGCGAGTTCCGCTCGGCGAGCCGGAGGAACCGGTCGATCTGACCTGATTCGAGGAGCCCTCCCCCGCAACAGGTGACCCCGGCGAGAGCGCAAGCGGCACCGCCTCCCTCGAGCGCGCGCACTGACTCGCGTCCGACCTCCGGAGCGAACTGGTCAACCAGACAGGTCGGCACGATCACGACTGAATGCTGAGTTGCATCACCCGACGCGCGCCGACGGGAGAACCAGTGGGCGAAGGACTCGTCGGCGAGCACCGGAAGCGGCCGAGCACGGGTGAGGCCAAAGATGAGGGACAGGGCGCGCCGACCGACGCCACCATCGCGCCCACGGAGCAGCCAGTTGACGGGGCGCCGAAGCCAACGGGTCAACCGCAGAGTTCGATCCGAAGCGAGCACCCGACCGACGAATCCAGCGCGCCACCCAACTCGACCCGATCGCTGGAGGGAGAACCGAAGCGCCTCGACAGCCGCGGGGAGATCGACCGCTGCGGTTCCGATCCCAGGGCGATGTGGGCACCCGTCACGACAGAGGTCGCAGTGGGAGCAGAGCGAGATGATCTGGTCCTGATCAAGTGGGGTGAGCAGACCCGCGTCGCTGCCCGGCCGTTCCTCGACGAGTTCGATCGTGGCAGGAAAGACGCCACACATCTCGACGCACTGTCGACAGTCGAGGCACACATCGAGGCAGCGAGCCAACTCGATTCGAGCCGAGTGCTCACCGAAGTCGGTGGTCGAGTTCGAGCCGCTCATCTCACGACGACCCTAGGCGGCCGGTGAATGCCCACCGAGTGAGTTGCGGTCACCCCTCGAGTCGATCGAGTACAGCGCGGAAGCGCTCGGCGTGCCGGGCCTCGGCGGCCCCGACCAGTTCGAACCACTCGGCGAGATCCTCGAAACCCTCAGCGCGCGCCGAGTCGGCGAAGCCCCGGTAGATCTCCTGCGCCTCACGCTGCTCGCTCAGCATCGCCGACCGAAGGTTGTCTCGACTCGACCCGATCGGCGCACCGGTTGCCGGGTCACCGGAGTCGGCGAGGAACTCGAGGTGTCCGATCGCGTGTCCGGTCTCCGACTCTGCGATCGACCGGAACAACTCCGCCACCTCCGGTAGGCCCTCGACATCGGCCTGCTGAGCGAACCACAGATAGCGGCGGTTCGACTGCGCCTCAAGGGAGAACGCGGCCCGGAGATTGTCGAGTGACCGAGAGCCTGCAAGGTCAGCCATCAGTCATGTATCCGAGCGATCGCAGCAGCATGAAAACGACGGAACCGGGCCGGGTCCCGCGGGATAAACCCGCGGAGACGACCCGACCCGGTTCGCGTCAGTCACTTCGGTTCGGTCACTTCAGGTCGAACCGGTCCAGGTTCATGACCTTGTCCCAGGCCTTCACGAAGTCGCGCACGAACTTCTCGCCGGAGTCCGACGATCCGTACACGTCCGAGATGGCGCGGAGCACCGAGTTCGAGCCGAACACGAGGTCGTTGCGGGTGCCGGTCCACTTCACCTCACCGCTCGCGCGGTCGCGTCCCTCGAACTCGTCATCGCCGCCGGCCTTGGCCGACCAGACGGTGTTGAGATCGAGGAGGTTGGTGAAGAAGTCGTTGGACAGGACACCGACACGGTCGGTGAAGACACCGTGGGTGGAGCCGGCGCTGTTGGCGCCGAGCACCCGGAGTCCGCCGACGAGCACCGCCATCTCGGGAGCGCTCAAGGTGAGCAGCTGAGCCCGGTCGACGAGCAGGTGCTCGGCCTTGCGGTCGTGGCCCTTACCGATGAAGTTACGGAAGCCATCAGCCTTCGGCTCGAGGACCGCGAACGACTCAGTGTCGGTCATCTCTTGGCTCGCGTCGGTGCGACCCGGTGCGAACGGAACAACGATGTCGACCCCGGCGGCGCGAGCCGCCGACTCGACAGCCGCGCAGCCGCCCAGCACGACGAGGTCGGCCATGGAGATCTTCGTTCCCGCCGCCTCGAGCTCAGCCTTGATGCCCTCGAGCACTGACAGCACGCGACGGAGCTGATCGGGGTCGTTGACCTCCCACTCGACCTGCGGGGAGAGGCGGATACGACCGCCGTTGGCACCGCCACGCTTATCGCTGTTGCGGTAGGTGGACGCAGCCGCCCAAGCGGTGCTGACCAACTCGCCGACGGTGAGCCCGGAGGCGACGAGGCGCTCCTTGATGGAGGCGATCTCCGCCTCGCCGACGAGCGCGTGGTCGACGGCCGGAACCGGGTCCTGCCAGATGAGGTCCTCGGCGGGCACCTCGGGGCCGAGGTAGCGGGCCTTCGGACCCATGTCGCGGTGCGTCAGCTTGAACCAAGCGCGAGCGAACGCGTCAGCGAACTCCTCCGGGTTCTCGTGGAAGCGGCGGGAGATCGGCTCGTAGACCGGGTCCATGCGCATGGCCATGTCGGCCGTCGTCATCATCGGAGCGTGACGGCGGGCGGGGTCATGGGCGTCGGGGACCAGCTCGGCGGCTGCCGGGTCGGACGGCTTCCACTGCTGGGCGCCGGCCGGGCTCTTGGTGAGCTCCCACTCGTAGCCGAACAACATGTCGAAGTAGCTGTTGTCCCACTGGGTCGGGGTGGGGGTCCACGCCCCCTCGATGCCGCTGGTGGTGGTATCGCCGCCGACACCGGTGCCGTGGGCGTTCTTCCAGCCGGTTCCCTGCTGCTCGATGGGTGCCCCCTCGGGCTCAGCGCCGACGAGGTCGGGCGAGCCGGCTCCGTGGGCCTTACCGAAGGTGTGTCCGCCGGCGGTGAGGGCGACGGTCTCCACGTCGTTCATCGCCATGCGACGGAAGGTCTCGCGGATGTCGCGGCCCGAGGCCACCGGGTCGGGGTTCCCGTTGGGGCCCTCGGGGTTCACGTAGATAAGACCCATCTGAACGGCGCCGAGCGGGTTGGCGAGCTCGCGGTCGCCGCTGTAGCGCTGGTCGGCGAGCCACTCGGTCTCGGGACCCCAGAAGATGTCGTCCTCGGGGGCGTAGATGTCCTCGCGACCACCGGCGAAGCCGAAGGTCTTGAAGCCCATCGATTCGAGGGCGACGTTTCCGGCCAGGATCATCAGGTCAGCCCACGAGATCTTGCGGCCGTACTTCTGCTTGATCGGCAGCAACAGCATGCGGGCCTTGTCGAGGTTGCCGTTGTCGGGCCAGCTGTTGAGCGGGGCGAAACGGTGGTTGCCGGTGCCCGCGCCGCCGCGGCCGTCCTCGATTCGGTAGGTGCCGGCGGAGTGCCAGGCCATGCGGATCATCAGACCGCCGTAGTGTCCGTAGTCGGCCGGCCACCAGTCCTTGGAGTCGGTCATCATCGCGCGAAGGTCATCCTTGACGGCTGCGAGATCGAGGGACTTGAACGCCTCGGCGTAGTCGAAGTCGTCGTCCATCGGGATCGATGCCGGATGGTTCTGGTGGAGGATCCCGAGGTTGAGCTGCTCCGGCCACCAGTGCTGGTTGGCCGCGGTCGTCGTCGGGGGGTTCGTTCCGTGGACCACGGGACACTTGTCTGTCATTGCTGCTCCTTGTTGGGGATTAGTGGAGATCTTGGGTGTTGCCCGTCGAGCCGTCTCCGGCGCGACCGGCGGCGCATTCCGCGCACAGACCGTCGAAGACGACGGTGGTGCGCTCGATGCGGAAGTCGTCGCCTCCATCGAACTCGAGGGCATTGAGGTTCGAGACGGCGACATCACGGGCGCTTCGACACACCGTGCACACCAGATGGTGGTGCTCCGAGGTATTCGGGTCGAAGCGAGTCGCGCCACCACCGAGGGTGTGGCTCGACAACTCTCCCATCGCGACCAGATCGTTCAGGGTCTGGTACACGGTCCGCAACGAGATGCCAGGCATCCGGGAGGAAGCTTCGGCGAACAACTCGTCCGCGGTGGGGTGGCGCTGGTTTCCGTCGAGCAGTTGGAAGATCAACTGACGTTGCGGGGTCAGCTTCAAACCGTTCGACCTGAAGGCCTCGGCGAGCTCGACGGGACTGCGCACGCCGTGAACGTAGGCGACGCATAAGCCAATCTGCAAGATGTGCAGACAAACTTTCCGTGAAAAGTGGACGAACAGGCGTGAGCCCGTCACCGCGGCCTACATTCCCCTCATGTCCGAGACACCAGCGCGACGTTGGGATATCGGGGCCCTCCGCGCGGGAGGCTCCGTGTCGCTCGTATTCGCTGTTCCGGCGGCGGTGATCGCGCGACTGGTTGCCGACTCCGCGGCACCGGGCGTCGTACCGGTGCTCTACCTCGTGTTCATCGGTGGTTTCGTTGTCGGTGGTGGTTGCGCGGCTTGGGTGCAGCGGGTCGGCATGCCCCTCATGCACGGCCTCGTGGCAGCCGGTGCCACCTACCTCCTCGCTCAGGCGGTGCTCGTGCTGGTTGAACTGCTCACCGGTGACGAGGTCAACTGGTTCAACATTGTGTTCCAGTTGACGGTCGTGCTCGGGGCCGGCCTGCTCGGCGGGTTTCTCGGTGGGCGGCTCCGAGCCAAGGGCCTTCTCCCGTCACACGAGCGCCACGGCCGATGATCCTCGTCATTGATATCGGCACCTCGAGCATCCGAGCGGCCGCGGTCGATGCCGGCCCCGGCGTCATCGTCGATGTCGTGCAGGCGGCCTTCCCGCCGGCGACTCCAGCACCGGGACTGGTCGAGTTCGACCCGTCGGAGCTCGCCTCGACCCTGTTGTCATGCGCCCGCGAGGTCGTGTCGCGCCATGGCGCGCCCGAGTCGGTCGCGATCACCGCGCAACGGGCGAGCACCGTGGTGTGGCATCGAGCGACTGGCGAACCCGTGGCGACCGGACTCGGTTGGCAGGATTTGCGAACGATCGGCGACTGCCTCGCCGCTCGAGCCGAGCACGGCATCGATATCGCGCCCAACCAGACCGCGACCAAGGCCGCCCACCTGATCTCGAGCAGTGGGGTCAGTCCCGATGAGGTGCTGATCGGCACGATCGACGCATGGGCCGCGTGGACGCTGAGCGCCGGCTCTGCGCACGTGACCGACCACACCAACGCGGCGGTTACCGGGTTGTACTCACTCACGGGCGATGGATGGGACGAGGCGGCCTGTCGAATTTTCGGTCTCGATCCTGAATCACTCCCGAGCATTCTCGACTCCTGTGGCGAGCTCGCACTCGCCGAGGCGATTCCCGGGTCACCACCGATCAGAGCCATCGTCGGCGATCAGCAAGCCTCGATGATCGGACAGTCGTGTGTGCGCCCGGGCATCGCCAAAATCACGTTCGGGACCGGGGGGATGCTCGACATGGTCGTCGGCGGCGACGCACCAGCTGAGGCTCGCCGAGCCGCGAACGGCTGTTTCCCGATCGTTGGTTGGGCGGAGCGGGGGGTGCTTGAGTGGGGTTTGGAGGCGGTCATGCTCGCTGCCGGTTCGAACGTCGACTGGCTCCGCGACGATCTCGGCCTGATCGCGACGAGCGCCGAGAGCCACGACCTCGCTTCGGGCTGCGAAGATTCCGCTGGAGTCGTCTTCGTGCCAGCCCCGCTCGGGCTCGGCACCCCGTCGTGGGATTACGGGGCGCGTGGCACGCTGCTCGGATTGACGAGGGGCAGCGAGAGAACCCATGTGGTTCGCGCGGTCCTGGAGGGCGTCGCGAACCGTGGCGCAGACTTGGTCGAGGCAGCGGAGGCCGACAGCGGGATCCGCATCACTTCACTTCGTGTCGACGGGGGGATGAGCCGCAACCCGACGTTCCTCCAAGCGCTCGCCGATACGACCGGTCGACCGGTGGAGGTCTCCCCTCAGGTGGAGGCGACCACGCTCGGCGCGGCCCGACTCGCGGCGGTCGCGGGCGGGGTCTGGCCCACGGTGCGCGACCTCGACGGTGAGTGGCAGCCCATCGAGGTGATCGAGTCGCGCCCGAGCTCGCTTCGCGATCGCTGGAGCGATGCGATCGAGCGATCACGCGAGTGGATTCCCGGCCTCTCGGCCCTCGACTTCTAGAATGTGGAGCCGCACCGGCCGTCGGGCAGAATGAGCCCGCAGCCGACGCTCGACGACCACCGAAAGGACCTCCCCGTGAACGACGCCCCCAGGGGAATTGACAATCTGGACGAGGCCACTGAGACCGGAGCCCGCGACCGACGAACGATGCTCGTCGCCGGGTTGGCCGGAGCCGTAGCCGCGATCGCTGGCGCCTCGAAGGTCTCCGCCGCCGAGAACGACTTCACCGCCGCGGAGCTCGACGTCCTTCGCTTCGCTCAGCGTCTCGAGTTGACCGCGCGTGATCTCTACGACGCGGCGATGGCGGCCGGCGCGACCGGAGCAATTTGGGAGGCGATGAGCGAGCAGCACGAGGCCTACGCGCAGTCGATTGCCGGACTCACCGGCCTCTCGGCTGATAGCCGCAATGACGAGGTCTTCGATGCTCTCGTCGGGGCCTTCTCCTCATCCGATGCCGCCGAGGCTGCCTACGACCTCGAGTCCGCGGCAGCGGCCACGCACATCGAGGTGCTCGGTCTGCTGACCCACCGTCCGGCGTCGCAGCTGGTGGCGTCGATCATCTCGGCCGAGTCGCGGCACTGCGTGGTGCTCGCTGACCTCACCGGTCGCGGCACCGATCTGACCGCTCTCTTAGTCAACGACGCCCAGCCCATCCTCCCCGCCTGATTCGGAGACCGACGATGAACGACTCTCGAGTTGCACGACCTAATGGATTCGACCGCCGGACGCTCCTGCGAGCGGGAGGCGTGACACTTCTCGGTGGGGCGGTGCTGTCCGCCTGCGCCGCTGACTTCGGTGGCGACACAGCGCCGGGCCGGGTCGGGCTCGCTGATGAGGGCACGCCCCTTCCCGACGGCGTGGTCGACGATGTGGTGCTCATGCGCACCATGCAGTCCCTTGAGCACACGGTGGTCGCGGGCCTCTCGGCCATGGCCGACGCCGGGATGTTCTCCGCTGCTCAGGCGACCTATATCGAGCGGTTCATCTCCGACCATGTCGCCGCGGCCGGCGCTCTCGGAGAGATCATCGAGGCGGGGGGTGGCGAGCAGCACGCCTGCCCAAACGAGTGGGTCATGTCGCGTTACATTGAGCCGATCTTCGCCGCGGTCCAGGGCACCGACGACGAGGTGCGCGATGTACGAGCCGTGTCCCACGCGCTCGAGACGATGCTCGCCCACTCCTACCAGCACGTGGTCGGCCTGCTCGACGCCCCCACTCATCGCCGGGCGGCGATGGTGCAAGGCGCCGCCGCGAGTCGTCGCTCCGCGACCCTCGCTGTTCAGAGCACCGCTGCCCTCCACGGCTACCTCGGGCCGGACCTCGCGGGCTCGCCGGAGAACACCTCCGACGGGTTCCCGATCCCCTACGCGGTGCCATCCACCTTCGGGCGCGTCGATCAGATCGAAGTGGTCGTGGGCGCGGTCGACGACGACGGTTCGCGGTTCTCGACCCTGTTGCAGACGCCAGCGGAGAACACCTTCGTCTACGCCTACCAGTCCTGCTGACCCGTACACTCCGCAGCGACGGGGAGTCGTTCGGGTGACCGCGGCGTGGCTTGACTGCGTCGAGGAAAGTCGGGACTCCACAGGGCAGGATGCTGGCGAGAGCCAGGTCGGGGCGACCTGACGGACAGTGCAACAGAGAGAGACCGCCGATGGCTCGGGCGACCGGGCACAGGTGAGGGTGAAACGGTGCGGTAAGAGCGCACCAGCGCAGGGAGTGATCGCTGCGGCTCGGCAAACCCCATCCGGAGCAAGGCCATGCAGGGAGGGGATCGCCCGTCCGCCTTCGGGAACTCCCGGGTAGGCCGCATAGATGGATGGTCACCGGTGCTTCGGCACCACAGAATCCCGCTTATAGACCGACTCCCCGTCACCACCCGACGCCTGCGGCGAGGTGATTTTTTACAGCGCTGGAGCAGCCATGGCGTTGCCTCGACGCTCAAGTAGCCGCTCTGCGACACGAGCGCTCTTGTCGAGTCGAACCATCAGTGCCTCACGAGCCTTGTTACCAGCATCACTCAAGCCCGACATCTTGTCGACTGCCCATTGATGTAGGACGACCGGCACGAGAATCTGCTTGTGGTGGACCGCGAGGTCGTAGATCCCTGCCGAAGCGATGCGGCGGGCATGAGCGGCGAAGTCTCGAATACCGAAGCCAGGCATCTCGAATCCGGACACCTGTCGTAGGACCGCTGACATCATCTGGTCTGGCGCAACTTTGAACGCCGCTGCCGCGAGGTCTCGGTAAAACAGGTGGTGAAGGTTCTCGTCGGCGGCAACCCGTGACATCACTTCCTGCCCGACTGGGTCACCGATCATTGCTCCGGTGGAACGGTGCGCGATTCGCGTGGCGAGTTCCTGCAATGAGAGATACACGAGTGCATCACATACCGATGGCGGCTCAGGGATCTTCCCCGAGCTGACCTGAGCCATCCGGTCACGTTCGAGAGCGACAGGGTCCACCGCGCGGGTGGTCATGAGGTAGCCGTAAATCGCCATTGAGTGGCGACCCTCCTCCGCCGTCCATCGGCGCACCCATTCACCCCAGGCACCATCGCTGCCAAGCGTGCTTTCAACGGTTCTGAAGTAGTAGGGAAGGTTGTCCTCGGTGAGAAGGTTGACAATGAGCGATGAACGCACAGCGTCATTGATGACTGCCCCGCCGAGATCGGCGTCGGTGTCCTGCCAGTCACCCTCTCGGCGTTCACGACCGCGCTCATACGGAACGTATTCGTGCGGGAACCACTCTTTTGACCGCTCGAGGTGGCGTTCAAGGAGTCGCTCGACATCTGAGTCGAGTTCTCTCAGCATCCCTCGTTCTTCGATCACGGCCTCACCGTAGGCGGTCAGGGGCGTCGCCGGTTACCCCGCCGCCGTGTGGCATGCCGCACGATCATGACGGTGCATGACCGAACGTCGATCGCGCGTTCATCAGTGGCCGCCACGCTTCGATGACGGCGCCCTTGCGCCAGCCGAGTGCGAAGAATTCGAACGACACTGCCCACTCCCCCACTCGAGCACCCTCACTAGGGTCGAACCATGCGTCGGGGGCACCTCATTGGCTGGCTGTTGTTTCTCGCCTCGGCGATGGTTTACCTCGCGGCGGGCATCCGAACCGGTGATTGGTTGGTGATCATCGGCAGCGTCATCTGGGCCGTCGCGTGCCTCGTCTTCCTCGCCACCGATGGAGCATTTCGTCGCTCTCGGCACGCCACCACGCGTCACGAGTAGGGTCGAAGCGATGCATCGTGTCTCGATTACCTACTGCGTCCCTTGAGACTATTCGGACCGCGCCGTGGGCGCGGCGAGGGACATCATGCACGACTACCAGCACGTCATCGCCGAATTGACGCTGGTGACCGGCTCAGCCGGGGTGTTCGACGTAGTGGTCGACGGCGAGGTGATTTACTCCAAGCACTCGACGGGTCGACACGCTGAACCCGGGGAGGTGCTGGCGCTCTTTCGCGACTACCTCGGTCGCGAGGTGCCGATCTACGAGCGCTGACCCGTCAGCCGGGCTCTTCGTTGAAGGTGACCAGCACCGGATTCGCGCCAGATAGGTCGATCCGGGAGATCGCGGCCTGACCCAGTCGCATGCGGTGCACGATCGACGTGGGCGCGCCCATCGACCAAGCGACCGCGGACTTGATCGGCGAGACGTGGCTGACGACGATGACGTCAGCGTCAGCCGCCGCCTCGCGAAGCCGGCGGCAGGCGCCATGGACCCGGCGGTCAAGTTGTGAGAACGACTCCCCACCCACTGGCGCGAACTCGGGATCCTCGCGCCACGAGACCCACACCGATGCGTCGACCTCGGTGATCGACGTCCCCTCGAGCTCTCCGTAGTCGAGTTCGATCCAGTTGTCGTCAACCTCCGCGGTCATGCCGTGACGTTCGGCGATTGCTGCGGCGGTCGCCCGCGCACGAGCAAGCGGACTGGTCAGTATCCGTGTCGCTGAGATCGCCGAGAGTCGATCCGCGAGCGCCATCGCCTGCTGCTCCCCCACCTCGTCGAGCGGCGCGTCGGTCCGCCCCTGGAGGCGCCCGCCGGCGTTCAACGCGGTCCGGGCGTGACGGACGAGGATCAACACGTCATCGAACCGAGAGATCGAGTACGCCCCGCGAGATGAACTCTCGGCGCCGCTCCACATCGTCGAGTCGGGCTCTTCTGAGCAGCGCGACCAACAGGAGAAAGCCGAGCAGTTCAAGCGGCAAGTTCCAGAGGCCTCGAGACGCGACCGGCGATGTGATGTCGGCGATCGAGCCACCAAGCGCCGGCCACCAGAAACGCTGCCCCTCCGTCCACGATCCCGTGAACACCAGATGGAGGAACATTCCAATCGGCAGGCCGAGCAAGGTGCGTCGAATCGGCTTACGGCCCGTGGTCACAGCCATCAGGACGGCGAGCACGACGACCGGCGTGGCCATCGACAACAACACCGCCGAAGCGTCGCCGACGAGCCCGCCCAGCACGGGAACGATCGCACCGACGATGAGGAGCCGGTGATCGAAGGCGAGGTCTCTGAACACCAGATGCACCGAGAGCACCGCCGTGGCGACGAACCAGAAGAGCATCAGCGCACCAGCATCCGCCCACATTGCGGGCAGTCGGGGAACTCGTCGTCACCGGCCCGGCGGACCTCGTCAACCTCGGCGGCCGACAGATCGAGGTGGCAACCCTCGCATCGCGAGCCCGTAAGTCGTGCGGCGGCGACGCCGATCTTCGAGCGGATTCGGTCGTAGCGAGCGAGCAGGCCATCGGCGAGCAGCGCCCGGGTATCGGACCGCCGTCGCTCGAGCTCGTCGAGCTCGGCCTCGATGGCGGCTTCGGCGATCTGGAGTCGCTCATCGGCTGAACGCGCGGCCTCTCGGATCGACTCCTCAGCGCTGAGGTGCCCCACGAGTTCGGCTTCAGCATCACCCTGTTCGGTGAGGGCGACGAGACCCTGCTCATCGGACTCAGCCCGCTTGGTGGCGAGCGTCTCGAGCTCGTGTTGGAGGGCCTCCGCCTCACGGGGAGCGATCACCGTTCGCATCTGGGCGTTGAGGCGAGCGGTCTCAGCGTCGATGCGCTGACCTTCGGCCTCGGCCCGTTCGACGATCTCGGCGTTCTCGGCGATGCGTGCGAGCAGCGCCTGGCGTGTCGACTCCCACTTGGTGACCTGAGCCGTCGCCTCCACGAGTCGGTCGCGTTCGTCGAGATGCTCGCGTCGGTGCCGGAGTTGATCGGCACCGGTGTCGATCCGTTGGAGCTCGAGCAGAGCCTCGGCGGCACTCATCAGCGATCAGGATCCCTCAGGCGGAGCACAGGCCTCAACATAGGCGTCGAGGGGCACCGAGGGCAGAGGCGCGTAGGGGTCGAGCACCTCCGGCGGGATCGTGGTCGCGGTGGTCACCGGTTCAAGGATCGGGATCGGCGCGTTCGGATCCACTCCGTCGATGGGTGCCTCGACCACCGGAGGAACGGTCTCGACCGGCAGACCGGTATCGGGGTCGATGACCGGGGGCAGGGTGGTCGTCGGGACCGGTTGCTGGTAGCCGACGACGATCTGCGCGCATTCGGTCCCCGGCAGGTACAGCCGAGCCGGTGCTCGAAGAGCAGGAGGAGGGGCGCTCCAGTCGGAGACGGGCACACCCCGGTGGGCCTCGGTCATATAGGCCCCCCAGATCTTCGCGGGAAAGGTGCCACCTTGGACTCGCGGGACGCCCTGCTCGACGAACTCGGGAATCGAGACCATCGCGGTGTATCGGTCGGGATCGCGCACCATGACCGCGGTGACGAGATCGGTAGTCCCGCCCACGAACCACGCCGTGTAGTTGTTCTGCTGAGTCCCCGTCTTTCCGGCAGCGGGCCGCTGAGCCGCGAACTCGGACAACTCCCGTCGAGCGGTACCGAGGGTGAGGGTGTCCTTCATGATGTCGATCGCGGTCAATGCCACACCGGGATCGAGCACCCGCGACGGCTCACCACGATGCGTGAAGAGCCGCCGTCCGCTCGAGTCCTCAATTCGCTCCACGTAGTAGGGCTCGAGGTGCTCTCCGGCGTTGGCGAGCGTCTGCATACCGGCAGCCATGTCGAGGGTGCTCATCTCGTTCGCACCGGTCGCGAAGCTCGCGAAGGGTTCGATCGGCAGTCGGACCTCAGCCGGAAGCTCGCGGTCGAGGTAGATCGATCCAGCCATGCGATAGACGGTGTCGACGACTCGGTTGAGCCCGACGATCTGGGACAGTCGGGCGAAGGCGCAGTTGATCGACCGGTACGTGTGCTCTCGAAGGGTCGCGATTCCTCCGTCGACCCCACCGGTGATCTCGAAGACCGGTTCGATGTTGTTGCCGACATTGGGAAGCGAGCACGGCCGGGTGCCGTCAATGACATCCTCAGGGATCGCGCCAGCCTGGAGGGCCGCAGCGAGAATGAAGATCTTGATGCTCGATCCGGTTTGACTCGGCGCGAGGGCCAGATTCACCTCGTTCTGGCCAGGCACGAAACCGCGGCCGCCGACCATCGCGCGGATCGCGCCCGTCGAGGTGTCGAGCGAGGTGAGCGCGGCGTCGAACCCCTCGACGGTGTCGGGGAGCAGATCGCGCGCTTCCTCTGCCGCCGCCTGCAACACGGGGTCGAGGGTGGTGTAAATGCGCAGGCCTCCCCGATACAGGGCCGTGTAGCGATCCTCGTAGGTCTCACCGAGCAGGTCGGAGCCGTTCAACAGATACTCGCGCAACGCCTCGGTGTAGTAGGTGCGATCGACCTCGCGGGTCGGGATGCGCTTGACGCGCTCCGGGATGACGAACTCGGCTTCGATCGTTTCCGCCTCGGCTTCGGTGAGGAACTCGTCCTCCACGAGTCGAGAGAGCACCTGGCGGAACCGAGCACGACTGCGCTCGGGTCGGTTGATCGGGTCGTAACTCGATGGGGCTCTCACCAGTCCCGCGAGGAACGCCGCCTCGATGAAGTCGAGTTCGGGCACCGACTTGCCGAAGTACGTCTCCGCGGCGGCGGCGATGCCGTAGGAGTTGTTGCCGAAGAAGACCGTGTTTAGGTAGCGCTCCATGATCTCGGTCTTCGAGATCTCTTTCTCGAGGCGCACGGCGTAGGCGATCTGCAGGATCTTGTAGCGGCTGTCCCGCTCGAAACCTGCCATGAAGTCGTTTTTGACGACCTGCATGGTGATGGTGGAGGCGCCTTGGACCGGACCCTCGGAGGCGAAGTTCGAGAGGGTGGCGCGAACCAGGCTTCGCACGTTCACGCCGTGGTGCACCCAGAACTCGTTGTCCTCCACCGCGACGAAGGCGTCGATGACGTGTCCGGGGACCTCAGCGAGGGTGACCGGCTGGGAGTTCTCGAGTTCGTAGACCGCGATCTCGTTACCGGCTCGGTCGTAGACGTAACTGCGCTGGGAGAGCGGAATGAAGTCGGGCAACTCCACCGGGGTCTCTCGATGAGCGTTGGCGACCCGCCAGATCTGAGGGGCGATCGCCGCGACGACACCGGTGATGAGTAGTGAGGCGGCGCCGATCACGAGGCCGAGGCGCAGAATCCAACTCATGCGGCCCACGGATCGAGCGTACCGATGGACGACTACGGTGTCCGTTCATGCCCGACTCCCCCCGTCCCTTCCGTTTCGGCATCCAGGCGTCCTCCGCACCCGACCGGAGCGCCTGGGTGGGGGCCGCTCGTCGCTACGAGGAACTCGGTTATGCGGCGCTCACCATGCCCGATCACTTCGACAGCCAACTCGCCCCGATTCCCGCTCTGCAGGCGGTGGCGGACGCCACGACGACGCTACGAGTCGGGGCCCTCGTCCACGACAACGACTACAAGCACCCACTGGTGCTCGCGAAGGAACTCGCGACGATGGACGTGCTCTCCGACGGCCGACTCGAGATCGGCCTCGGCGCCGGTTGGATGGCCGTCGACTACGAGCGGTCAGGCATCCCCTACGACCCACCTGGAGTGCGGGTCAGCCGTTTCATCGAGGGTCTCGAGGTGATCCGAGGCTGCCTCGCCGATGGGCCGTTCTCGTTCTCCGGGGAGCACTACACGATCACCGATTACGACGGTTTGCCGAAACCGGTGCAGCGACCGTGCCCGCCGATCCTCATCGGGGGTGGGGGTCCGCGCGTGCTGAAGTTCGCCGCTCGGCACGCCGACATCGTCGGCATCAACGCGACGCTCACCTCGGGCGCCGTCGACGGCTCAACCTTCGACTCGATGTCAGCCGAGGCGGTCGACACGAAGCACCAAATCGTGGTGGAGGCGGCCGGTGAGCGAATGGCGCAGATCGAGATGAACGTTCGCGCGTTCCTTGTCCAGGTCACCGATGACGTGTCCGGCGCGATCGACGGCATCGCCGCCTTCACGGGCGCCTCAAGCGACATGATCGCCGAATCTCCGTTCGCGCTGATCGGCCCGCCGTCGAAGCTTGTCGAGGATCTTCTCGCCCGTCGAGAACGCTGGGGCTTCTCTTATGTCATCGTTGGCCCCGACGAGGCAGAGGCCTTCGCCCCGGTCGTCGCCGAGTTGAGCGGACGCTGATCAGCCGAAGCGGCGTTCCTTCTCAATGACGACGATGCCGTTGTCGCTGACCGTGTAACGCTCGGCGTCAGCAGCGCGGTCGAGTCCGATTCTCTCGAAGTTCGGGATGACCACGTTCTTGTCGACGATGCACCGGTTGAGCCGGGCGCCGGCGCCGATGTGTACGCCCTCCATGATGATGGAGTCGGTGACGTGAGCGTCGTGGTCGATGAACACGCGAGGCGAGATGATCGAACGCTCGACATGCGAGCCCGACACGATCGAGCCCTGGCTGAGCAGGCTGCCGTCGACGAAGGCGGGCTCGCCACCAACACCCCGCGAGACCTTCGCTGGTGGTAGCGCCTTGCGGTAGGTGTAGACGGGCCAGCGTTCGTTGTACAGGTTGAACACCGGCACGGGAGCGATCAAATCCATGTTGGCTTCGTAGAAGGCGTCGATGGTTCCTACGTCACGCCAGTAGCCGTTCTCTCGCTCGTCCTGACCGGGGATGACGTTGGTGGAGAAGTCGTAGACCTGGGCGACACCCTGACGGGTGAGGGCGGGGATGACGTCACCGCCCATGTCGAAGAGCGGCTCTTCCTCGTTCGGGGTGACGATGTCGATCAGGGTCTGGGTGTCGAAGACGTAATTGCCCATGCTCGCGAGACAGCGGGTGTCGTCGCCGGGCATCGTCGGAGGATTCGCCGACTTCTCGTGGAAGGCGATGATGCGCCCGTCGTGATCGGCTTCGATCACACCGAACTGGGAGGCCTCAGAACGTGGCACCGGGATCGCGGCAACGGTCACACCAGCCCCGCGCGCCCGGTGTTGCTCGACCATCTGGCGCGGGTCCATCCGATAGATGTGGTCGGCACCGAACACGGCAACGATGTCGGGTCGCTCATCGTAGATGAGGTTGAGGTTCTGATACACCGCGTCGGCCGAACCCCGGAACCACTGAGGCCCACGGCGCATCTGGGCGGGTACCGGCGTCACGTAGTTGTCGAGAAGCGTCGAGAACCGCCAGGTCTGAGAGATATGCCGGTCGAGGCTGTGGCTCTTGTACTGGGTGAGCACGACGATCTTCAGGTAGCCGGCGTTCGCGAAGTTCGACAGCGCGAAGTCGATGATGCGATAGGTGCCGCCAAAGGGAACCGCCGGTTTCGCCCGGTCGTTGGTGAGCGGTAGGAGGCGTTTGCCCTCGCCGCCAGCGAGCACCATCACCAGGACCTTCGGGTCGAGAGCCATCGGCGTTGAGCGTACCGCTCGGCGTCACCCGGTTCGGGTTGGCTTAGTGGCCGCGAGAAAGCTGCCGGTAGATCTCGACGTACTCGCGAGCTGGGCCGTCCCACGACCAGTCGACCGACATGACACGACGGCGAAGGGTGGAGAGCCGTCGCCGATCCGAGCATCGACGGGCAGCGCGATGCAACGCGGAGATGATGGGTCCGACCTCGGCCCCATCGGCGACGAAACCGCGACCCGCTCGCGGATGGGCGTCGACGTCGGGGACGGTGTCGACGAGACCGCCGACGCCGGTCACCACCGGAATCGAGCCGTAGCGCATCGCCTGCATTTGGGTGAGCCCACAGGGCTCGAAGCGGCTCGGCATCACGAAAAGGTCGGAGCCGGCGAACATGAGGTGGGCCAGTTGCTCGTCATAGCCCTCGACAAAAGCGAATCGCTCCGGGTGGGCGATGGAGAGCGCCCCGAGTCGGTCGGCGAGATCGCGCTCCCCCGAGCCAAGAACGGCGAGACGCATCGGGAACTCGTCGAGCAGCGGCACGACCGGTTCGAGGAGGTCGATGCCCTTTTGATCGGTGAGCCGAGTCACGGCAACCGCGAGCAGTTGACCATCGTCGGCAAACCCGAGCCGCTCAGAGAGGGCCGCGCGCGACTGGTCCCTTGGCTCTGGGTCATCGACCGAGAACGAAGCCGGGAGTGCCGGGTCCGATGCCGGATCCCAGAGCGAGGTGTCGATCCCATTGAGGATCCCCGACACGGCCCCTCCCCGATCGCGGAGCGGGCCATCGAGGCCGAACCCTCCGTCGACGCTCAAGATCTCCGATGCGTGGTGTGGCGAGACGGCGACGACGCGGTCGGCGAGAGCGATCGCTCCCGTCAGCGGGTTCATCCCTCCCCACCACTCATAGTGATGACCGCGAGGGCCGATCACCTCGAGCCACTCCGACCCCGTCGCCCCCTGATGAGCGAGGTTGTGGAGCGAGAGCACCGAGGGAACTCCGGGGGCGATCGCGGCCAGCGCGGTCGCCGTATGCCAGTCGTTGAGATGGGCGACATCGGGGCGGGTCGACTCGACGAACGCCGCGACGGCGCGCGCGAATCGAAGGAATCTCTCGGTGTTATCCAGCCAACCCCGCCCGTCGGGTTGTAGGTACGGGTGACTTCGAGCGATACCAGGCACCTCAACCAAATGAACACGACCGGCGATGGGATGTTCTCCGACACGGATCGAACCCGGTCCCGCCCAGTCCGGGAGCACGAGGGGGATTCGCTCCGCATCGGCGAGTTCCACACCGCCGTAGTCCGGCAGGAGGACATCAACCTCAACTCCCGCGCGACGGAGCGCCCCGACCAGCCCACTTGCCGCGGCGGCGAGGCCGCCGACCGTGGCCAATGGCGCGAGCTCGGCGGTCGCGAAGGTGATGCGCACGTCCACATTGTGGTGGATCGTCGACCCGAGCGCACCTGAGCAGTCGTCCGATCCGCCCCGATCCGACGCACAATGGGGGGACATGACCGACATCGACTCCGGAGACAACATCCGCCTCCTTGGCCGAATTCTCGGCGAGGTGATCGCCGAGCAGGCCGGCGAGGCCGTGTTCGATCTCATCGAACGGGTACGGCGCACTGCGGTGGAGTCGCGACGCCAAGGGCACTCCCCGATCTCCGATCTCGGTGCCGACCTCGACGGGGCGGAAATCGACGACATCTTGCACGTCGTCCGAGCCTTCGGGTGGCTGGCCCTGCTCGCCAACACCGCTGAGGATCTCCACCTCGAGCATCGACGTCGCGAGCACCTCGACGCCGGAGAGACCGACCGTCCCGGCGGTGTCGCCGCGACAATGAGTGCGCTCCTCGACAGCGGCGTCGATCCAACCGATGTCTTCGAGGCCCTCGGTCGACTTCACGTGTCCCCGGTGCTCACCGCCCATCCGACCGAGGTACGACGCCAGACCATCCTCGATGTCGTCGAGCGAATCTCAGGCCACCTCGAGCATCGGAGGCTCGTCGCCTCCTCGGTATCAGCCACCGCCGAGGTCGACGCAGCGATGCGCGACGAGGTGCTCACCCTCTGGCAGACGGCGATCCTGCGCCTCTCGAAGTTGCGGGTCAACGACGAGGTCAACGAAGCGCTCCGCTACTACGCGTCGAGTCTCTTCATCGTTGTGCCACAACTCCAGGCGGAGGTTGAGCGCCTCGCTGAGGAACGACTTGGCGCCAAGATCGACGGCACCGGCCTCATCCAAATGGGGTCGTGGATCGGAGGGGACCGTGACGGCAACCCCTTCGTCACCTCTGAGGTCCTCGAGCACGCGGTCACGGCGAACGCGACAGCAGCGGCCCGCCACCATCTGCTCGGGCTCATCGATCTCTCGCGCAGCCTCTCGATGTCGGCGCGCCTCGTGACCCCAACCGCCGAGCTGCTCGCTCTCGCCGACGCCTCGGGTGACGACTCGGTCTTCCGAGCCGACGAGCCCTACCGGAGGGCGCTCCGAGGCATCCACGCCCGCCTCTGGGCGACCTTCGACCAGGTCCTCGACGCGGTTCCGGGGCCCGAGCCGAGAGCACCGCTCTCCCCCTACGGATCGATCGTGGACTGCGTCGATGATCTCCGCGCGGTTGAGCGTTCCCTCGCGTCGCACGGCGCCGGGGATCTCGCCCGACATCGGGTTGCTCCGCTCCGACGAGCGATCGCCACCTTCGGAACACATCTCTGCCGCCTTGATCTCCGTCAGAACTCGGCGGTGCATGAACAGGTCATCGCCGATCTCACCCGATCATTAGGGCTCGACTATCGATCCGCGGCCGAGGCTGACCGAGTCGCAATCCTCATCGATCTCATGGAGGGCCGAGCGACACTCGGGGACGCTTCCGAGCCCGCGGTGCTCTCGGAGTTGGCGGTGCTCGATACAGCGGCCCGCGCTCAGAAACGCCATGGGAGCGAGGTGCTCGGTCAACTGATCATCTCGAAGGCCGAGTCGGTGAGCGATGTCCTCGAAGTCGCGGTTCTCGCCGATCACGCGGGTCTCGACCCGCTCGACGTCGCCCCCCTGTTCGAGACGATCGACGACCTGCGGTCTGGCCCCGAGGTCATCGATCGCTTGCTCTCCCTCCCCGCCTACCGAAGCCGCGTGGCGGCTCTCGGGGACGTTCAGGAGGTGATGATCGGCTACTCCGACTCGAATAAGGACGGCGGCTACCTCATGTCGCAGTGGTCGCTCCACGGCGCGCAGCGGCGCCTCGTCGGTGTGGCCACCCGCCACGGTGTGCACTTACGCCTCTTCCACGGCCGAGGGGGAACGGTCGGGCGCGGCGGTGGACCGGCCCACGAGGCGATCCTCGCGCAGCCCGTCGGAACGGTGAACGGCGATATCCGAGTGACCGAGCAGGGCGAGATGGTCGCTGCGAAGTACTCACGGCCGGTGACCGCTGCGCGCAACCTCGAAACCCTTGTGTCGGCGACATTGACCGCGACCCTGAGATCCGGCGACGATGACGACCCGGTCGTTGAGAGCGATCTCATGGACCTCCTCGCTGACGCCTCCCATCGCGCCTACCGGTCGCTCGTTCACGACGACCCCGACTTCGCCAGCTTCTTCCGAGCGGTCACCCCGGTGAGTGAGATCTCCCGACTCAACGTCGGAAGCCGCCCGGCCTCCCGATCCGCTTCGGACCGCATCGACGACCTCCGCGCGATCCCCTGGGTGTTCGCTTGGAGCCAATGCCGACTGTCTCTTCCTGGATGGTTCGGACTCGGCGCTGCGCTCGAGACCGCGGAGGCCGCCGGCCGCCTCGACGAGGTGGCTCGACTGAATCGCGACTCGCGCTTCACCAGAACCGCACTATCGAACGCGGCGATGGTGCTGGCCAAGGTCGACCTCGGGATCGCCGAACGCTACGTGGACCGTCTCGCGGTCGACCGGGCCTCCGCGGAGCGGCTCTTCGCCGTGATCAGCGAGGAGCACTCATCGACGCTCCGCCTCTTGAGCGAGGTCACCGGTGCCGAGGATCTCCTCGGCGATAACCCCGTGCTCGCCCGCAGCATCACGAACCGGTTCCCCTATCTCGACCCGCTCCACGTCCTTCAGGTCGATCTCTTGCAGCGCCTGCGGGCGGGCGATGACGGAGAACTCGTGCAGCGCGGTATCCAACTGACCCTGAACGCAATCGCGACCGGCCTGCGCAACAGCGGCTGAATGGGGTCGAAAACGACGAACTCCCGGCTCGCTCAGCGAGGCGGGAGTCGGCGCGTGCTATCGGGAGGACCCGAATCGAACGGGGTCTGTGGAATCAGACGACTTTGACGTTGATGGCTTCAGGACCCTTGCGTCCCTCGCCAACCTCGAACTCAACCTGCTGACCATCGAGCAGGGTGCGTCGGCCGGAGCCTTCGATGTTCGAGAAGTGGACGAACAGGTCGTCCTCGCCGTCGCGGCTGATGAATCCGAAGCCCTTCTGATCATTGAAGAACTTCACGGTGCCACTGGCCATGTGGGGTACTCCCTTACTTGTTGCATGCGTCCGACCAAGAGGTCCGACGTCTCCGCGGATGCTAACGGGCCCCGCCGACGAACACTCCGGCTCAGCCCTTTGTCGCTCCGAGCGTGAGGCCGGACACGAACTGTCGGCGAAGGATGAAGAACACGACGAGGGTCGGCAGGGCAGCGATCATGGCACCCGCGGCGAGCAGGTTGTAATCGGTGACGAACTCCCCCTGCAATCGGCCGAGCGCCGAGGTAATCGGCCGCTTCGAGTCGTTCGACATGAGCACGAGCGCCCAGAAGAAATCGTTGTAGATCCAGGTGGTCATGAGCACCGCCAACGAAGCAAGCGGGGGTCGCAGCAGCGGGAGCATGACATTCCAGTAGTGGCGGAAGACCGAAGCACCATCGACCTTCGCCGCCTCGGAGATCTCCTTCGGGATTGTCTTCATGTAGCTCGACAGCACGAACGTGGCGAAGCCCATCTGGAAGGCGACGTGGATGAGCACCACTCCCCACTGAGAGTCGTAGAACAAGCGCCGATTGCCGAGCCAGTCTCCGACGGTGAGGTACGCCTTGAACACGGGAATGAAGACGAGCTGTGGTGGCAGCAGGTTGCCGGCGGTGAACAGCAGCAGCATCGACACGTTCCACCGGAAGGAGTACCTCGAGACGACGAAGGCGGTCACCGACCCGAAGAGCAACGTGAGGAACACGGCCGGTGCCGTGATGATCAACGAGTTCCACAGGTAGGTCGGCAGATCCATGCGCTGGATGGCGGTGCTGTAGTTGTCAAGTCCGATGCTCTCCGGCACCGAGAACACACCATTCGCGCGAATCTCGCTGTAGGGACGCAGCGAACTCCACAGGGTCCAGACGATCGGGAAGATCCACACCAGAGCGAAGATGCCGATGAAGATCGAGATGAAGCGGTCCTTCACCCGCTGACGTCCCCGGTACCGACGGGAGATCGTGGCCGTCATGAGACGTCCTGCCGGAACTGTTGTCGCAGGTACGCGATGATCGGACCAATTGAGAGCACGAAGAGGATGACCGCGTAGGCCGCACCCTTCATTGACGCGCCCTCCCCGGCGATGTTCTGGAAGACGAGGATGCCGAGGATCGGCAGACCCGCGCTCGTCCCGTAGATCACGTAGACCATGTCGAAGGCTCGGAGCGACTCGATCATCGTGATGACGACGATGATGATGTTGACCGGCCGCATCGTCGGAAGTACCACCTTGCGGAAGGTCTCCCATTCAGTGGCGCCATCGATGGCGGCGGCCTCACGAAGGGCCGGGTCGACCGCCTTCAAACCCGCGAGGTAGAGAAGCATGATGTAGCCGATGTGTCGCCACGACGCCATCACCATGATGACGTAGATGTTGATGTCGTAGTTGCCGAAGAACGACACGGCGTTGTCGATGTCACGCCCGAGCAACCCGTTCACGAAACCATCGGGCCGGAGCATGAAGTTCCAGATGATGCCGGTAACGGCGAGGGACAGGACGACGGGGATGTAATACGCCGACTGGTAGAAGCGATGCCCACGGATCTCTCGGTCGATCTGATAGGCGAGCAACACGCCGAGGGGCGTGGCGATGAGGAAGAACCACCCCAGCCAGATCGCGTTGTTTCGCAACGCGTCGTAAAAGGCCGGCGTCGAGAAGAAGATGTTGTCGTAGTTGTCGAAGCCGGCCCAGGTGATGTCGGAGAAGTTGATCCCCGTCCAGAACGTGAACGACAGCAGGATCGTCGCGATCGCCGGCAGCCACACCAGCAACACGTGGAAGAACGTCGGGAGTCCGACGAACAAACCGAGGGTTACTCGGTCCCCACGTGATGACAGGCGTCGGCGACGGCGGGAGCGCGGCTCCCCTGCTGTCGTCACGGACATGTTCAGTTGTCAGCGATGGTGTGCGTCAGAGCGGCGGGAGGGCGTCCCACTGCTCCTGCAGGCTCTCCAAGATGCCGTCGACCGAGGACGGATCGCGGAACCACTGCTGGATGGCAGGGCCGACAACGGGTCCGGCGAAGTCGGGCCGGGTGTCGCGGTCGAGGAACTGCGTGATGTACTTCGCCTCTTCCATGACAGCGAGCTGCTGCTTCTGGAAGGCGTCGTACGACGATGTGTCCTGGTTCTTGTTGGCGGACGTCATCGGCTCTCCGGTATCGAGCATGGCCTGCATGCCCTCCTTGGAGCCGGCGAACTTGATGAGGTCCTTGCCCCCGTCGCTGTTCTCGCCGTTGGCCGCCACGCAGAAGCCGTCGATCGGTGCGTCGATCGTGTCGCGAGCGTGCTCCGGGTTGATCTCCGGGAAGGGGATGATCCAGAGGTCGTCGTAGTCCTCCTGCGACTGCTCGAGGAAGTTCCCGCCGAACCAGGAACCCATGAGCATGGCGCCGGCCTTGCGCTGCAGAAGGAGCTGCATGGCTCCGTCCCACTCGAGGTCGAGAACGTTGTCGTTCATGTAGGGCACGAGCTGCTCCCAGTAGGTAAACACCTCGCGGGTGCGGGCGTCGGTCCACTGCTCGCGACCGGCCATCAGGTCGACGTGGTACTGGTAGCCGTTGATGCGGGCGTTCAGGATGTCGAAGGTGCCCATCGCTTCCCAGCCACCCTTGTCGCCGGCGGCGAAGCCGATGAGGCCCTTGGACTTCATGCCGTCGAGCATCCCCATGAAGTCGTCCCAGTTGTAGATGCCATCGGGGTCGATGCCGAGCTCGGCGAGCATCGACTTGCGGAAGTGCAGACCCCACGGGTACCACGACTGCGGCACGAAGTACTGCTTGCCGTCGAGGCCGGTGGACGCGATCTTGTAGGAGTCGTTGAACTGGTCGCCGATCTCGTCCCACACGTCGCTGATGTCGGTGAGCAGACCCTGCTCGGCGAAGAACTGCATGCGGTAGCCGGCCATCCACTGGAAGCAGTCGTCAGGAGTGCCCTGCAGGTACTGCGACAGGTTGTTCTGGAAGGCGTTCGACTCGGTCGCGTTGTAGACGACGGTGTTGCCCGACGCCGCCTCATACGCGGAGATGAGGCCCTTCAACTGCCTCGTCGGTCCATCGTCAACGGTTCGAGCGCCGAACGAGAGCGAGGACGAGCCCCCGCAGCTTGACATCAGGGCGCCGGCGCCGAGAACCCCGGCCGCGCCGATGAGGAACTGGCGTCGGTTCGGGCGGAAGCCCTGCGACGTCAGTACCGAACGATCCATATCTCCCATGTGAATCCCCCCTTGGAGTCGGTGTGTGTACCGGATTCTTCCCTGTGCGGCGGAGTTGGTCAAGAGTTTTGTTCTCTTTGTCACGAATTCGCACAGGTCACACCCTCGAATGATGTTCGCTGTCGCAAGGTGCCAGCAACGAACTGACAATGAAAATCCCCTTGTGAACACGGCTTCAACCACGAGGCCGTACGTACAGAGCGCCAAATCGGTCGTTTATGTCCAAATTTTCAGTTGATTTGTTCGATTCTGTTGACTTCCAATCACGTGCGCTCCATGCTGTGCGGGATGCCCGCGACCGACCGAGGACACCCCTCACCCGGAGGGTCCACTCATCATCTCGGTCGACGGACTCTCGCCCGTCATCGTCGAGAGATCATCCTTGGCGAACTCAGACGCAACGGCGCAGTCCGCGTGGCCGAACTCGCCGCCGAACTCGACGTCAGCGAGATGACCGTTCGACGCGATCTCGACTCCCTTGACGCGGCTGGTCTGGCTGAGAAGGTGCACGGTGGAGCGACACTCCGATTTCGGCACACCACCGACGAGCCAGGGTTCGACGCGAAGTTCATGTTGAACGCCCCCGAGAAGGAGTCGATCGCGCGAACTGCAGCTCTCGCCGTCGAGGCCGGGTCGTCGATCGGGCTTACCGCGGGCACCACAACCGCTCGGATGGCAATCGAGCTCGCGGCGATCGCCGACCTCACTGTGGTGACCAATTCCATGCGGGTCGCCCAGACGTTCGCCGGCAGCCCCCGTAGCGACCGAACGGTGATCCTGACCGGCGGGGAGCGCACACCCTCTGAAGCCCTCGTCGGACCAGTCGCCGTCGACTCCCTTGGTTCATTCCACCTCGATCACGTATTCATGGGAGTTCACGGGATGCATGAGCGTGCCGGATTCACCACACCCAACCTCCTTGAGGCTGAGACGAACCGTGCATTCATCACCGCCGCTGACCGCGTCACCGTGCTTGCCGACCACGCGAAGTGGGGCGTTACCGGTCTCGCCACCATCACCGGATTCGACGGTGTCGACACGCTCGTGACCGATGCCGGCCTCGCCGACCAGACCATCGACTTCTTGTCGGCACAGGTGCGAGACCTCGTGGTGGTGCTCACCTCCGCAGAGGCCGGAGGTGTCGGAGTTGCCTGAGCTGCGGCGCGACCCGTTCCTCGGCACCCGGGTGCTCGTCGACGGCAGCCGTCTCGAACGGCCGACCCTTCCGGCGACCGGTTGCCCCTTCTGCGTTGGCGGTCTCGAGTCACCCGAGCCGTACCGGGTGAAGTCGTTCCCGAATCGCTGGCCAGCCCTCGGACCTGGTCGCTGCGAAGTCGTGCTCTACACCTCCGACCACGACGCGACGTTTCCCTCCCTCGGTGTGAGCGGCGCCCGAGAGGTGGTCGACCTCTGGACCGAGCGCACCACCGCCCTAGGTTCCGCCCCCGACGTCGACTACGTGCTGATCTTCGAGAATCGCGGGGCGGCGGTTGGCGCGACCATCACCCATCCACACGGACAGATCTACGCCTTCGACCACGTGCCCGACCGCCCCGCGCGCGTTCTCGCCGCCGGATGGCAACCCGACCTCCATCCGGGTGAGCGCGCCGTCGCGACCGTCGGTTCCTGGTCAGCTTGGGTGCCGCACGCCCCCACCTTTCCCATCGAGTTGCGCCTCGCGCCCATCGAGCGCCGTGGCGGTCTCTGCGACCTCGCCGATCATGAGCGCGACGACCTCGCCGCCCTCCTCGTCGATGTCCTCGACCGGCTCGATCGACTCCACGACGC
>JAFMMJ010000035.1 GCA_017859785.1 Ilumatobacteraceae bacterium | reverse complement strand
GAGCCCGCTGAGCCACTCCTTCGAACGGGCGAACGCATCGGCGGCATCAGCGGCCCGGTGCGACGGCCGGCTCGAATCGTGGGCGAAACCGTGCTCCGCCTCAGGGAACTTGAGCGTCTCCACCCCGGTCGCCTCAAGTTCGACCACCGCGTCCGGCGGCGTGTATGGATCGAGTTCACCGATCACCGCGAGCACCGACTCCGGATCGGCCACCACGAGGTCGAGGGGCTCCCCCTGACCGGGTGAACGCCACGGCTCGGGCAGCCGGATCATCCCGTAGAACGAGGCGATGCGATCGAAGCGGCCAGTCGATGCCGCCTTAAAGCAATACATGCCGCCCATGCAGAAACCGATCAACCCGACCGAGTCGCACCCGGTCCGCTCCGCCGCCGCGACAAGATCCCCGAGCACCACCTCATCGGCGAGCGTCGGCACCGCTGCGTAACGCGGTTCGAGATCAGGGCCGAGGTCACGTCCAGGAAAGGGCTCGACCGCCACCGTCGTCATCCCCCACTCGGCCGCGAGGCGCTCCACCATGTCGGTGAAGAGGGGCCGCAAACCAAAGATGTCAGGGGCGATCACCAGTCCGCGGGACGACCCCGCCACCTCAGCGATCGTGATCGGCGTGCCGTTGTCGAGGGCGCTCTGCATGCGGCGACCCTAGATCGTCGCCGCGGGCGGTCAGCCGTCCGCCGCGACCCGTGCCGCCACCGAGGCCGCCTCAACGATGCGGTCGAGCACCGAGTCGTCGTGGGCGAGCCCGACGAAGATCGCCTCGTAAGCGCCAGGCGCCATCGCCACACCCTCGGCGAGCATGGCGTGGAAGAACCGCGCGTATGCCGCCTCGTCGGTGGTCTTCGCCCCGGCGAAATCAACCGGGGTATCACCATCGCCGAGGTACATCCCCATCAGCGTGCCGACGGTCGGGAACGACACGGCGAGACCGACGGTCCGACAAACGTCGGTCAACGCCGCCGACAGGCGCACGACCCGAGCCTCCAGCAACTCGTAGACGGGGGCATCAAGCAGATCGAGCGCGGCGAGTCCGGCAGCGGTCGCGATCGGGTTGCCGGCGAGGGTGCCCGCGTGGAACACCGGACCGAGCGGTGACAGCGACTCCATCACCTCGACGCGTCCACCGACCGCGCCGATCGGCAGACCGCCCCCGATGACCTTGCCGAAGGTCGTGAGATCGGGGGTGACCCCGAAGCGGCCCTGAGCCCCATCGGCGCCGAGCCGGAAACCAGTGATCACCTCATCGAAAATGAGGAGCGCCCCGACACGATCGCATTCGGCGCGCAGCCCCTCGAGGAATCCTGGCGCTGGCGCGACAAGGCCCATATTCGCCGCCACCGGTTCAACGATGACCGCCGCCACCGACTCATCAAGTTCCGGCACGCGGTTGTAGGGCACCACGAGCGTCTCCGCGACCGAGCCCGCCGGCACGCCAGCGGTGCCCGGGAGGCCGAGGGTGGCCACCCCACTGCCTCCGGCGGCGAGCAGGGCATCGGTCGCACCATGGAAGTTTCCGTGGAAGATGACCACCCGGTCGCGACCGGTGTGTCCACGGGCGAGACGAACCGCCGTCGAGGTCGCCTCGGTGCCCGAGTTCATGAACCTCACGCGCTCGCACGACGGCACGCGCTCTCGCACGGCCTCGGCGAGTTTCATCTCGCGGGTCGTCGGAGCGCCATAGGAGGTGCCAGCGGTCGCGGCCTCGCCGACAGCGGCAACCACAGCCGGATGGGCGTGGCCGAGGATGATCGCGCCGTAACTCTGGACGAGGTCGATGTACTCATTGCCCTCGACGTCCCAGACACGTGCGCCCTCGGCTCGTGACACGACATACGGACGACCACCGACCGATGAGAACGCCCGAATCGACGAGTTGACCCCACCCGGGATCGCCGCCACCGATCGCGCGAACACCGCGTCGTTGTCAGCGAGGCCGGCGCCCACGCACAGCGCCGGGGTGCAGCCGGCCGGCTCGCAACGCGCCGGATCGCAATACGGGATCACCGCAAGCCCCCAGCGCCCTCGGCAAACCACCGGGTCGCATACGACAGGATCACGTCCGCTCCGGCCCGACGAATCGAGGTGAGGTGCTCGAGCATCACCGCGTCGCCATCGACCCAGCCGCGCTCGGCGGCCGCGTGCACCATCGCGTACTCACCACTGACGTGATAGGCGGCAAGCGGGAGATCGACCGAAGCGCGAACCGCCGAGATCACATCGAGATACGCGAGCGCCGGCTTCACCATCACCATGTCGGCTCCCTGCTCGACATCGGCGGCTACCTCAACGAGCGACTCGCGGGCGTTCCGTGGGTCCTGCTGATAGCCGCGACGGTCACCGCCATCAGCGATCGTGACATCGACGGCGTCCCGGAACGGGCCATAGAGGGCGCTCGCGTACTTCGCCGAATAGGCGAGGATCGCCGTCGTGTCGTGCCCCGCAGCGTCGAGAGCAGAGCGGATCGCTCCGACCTGGCCGTCCATCATCCCGGAGGGGGCGACCACGTGGGCCCCGGCCTCGGCCTGAGCGAGAGCGGCGGCACAGTAGATCTCGAGGGTGCGGTCGTTGTCGACCGAGCCGTCAGGGCGAACGATGCCGCAGTGACCGTGATCGGTGTACTCATCCACGCACAGGTCAGCCATCAGCACGACCCGATCACCGACCGCGCCGCGCAACTCGCGGAGGGCGACCTGGACGATCCCATCGGGATCGCACGACCCCGATCCGACCGCGTCCTTGTGGGCGGGAACACCGAAGAGCATCACTGACCGGACACCGAGATCGGCGAGCTGGCTCACCTCGGTCACGAGCGAGTCGATGGTGTGTTGCACCACTCCGGGCAGCGACGTGATCGGCTCGGGCCGGTCGATGCCCTCGCGCACGAAGAGCGGCGCGATGAGGTCGGAGGTGTGGAGCCGGGTCTCGGCGACGAGGTCGCGCATCGCGGCTGTGCCGCGGAGGCGACGGGGACGGTGCTGGGGGAAGCGGCCCTGACCCATGCGCGCATGGTACGGCCGAGGGGCCCCGGCGGACACCTCGACGCGAAGCGCGCCGATTAGCGGCGACCGAGCAGGGCGACCACCGCGTCGACGAGACCGTCGATCGAATGATCCTCGGCGATCGCGGTCACCTCAAGGCCGGCCGTTTGCGCCGCCTCAGCAGTGGTTGGTCCGATCGCCACGATCGCACCGGCGTCGATGGGGCCGGCATCCGCCCACGCAGTGGCAGCCGAGCCACTGGCGAGCAGTACGGCGTCAGCCCCCGAAGCAGCGGTGAGTTGCTCCGCGCCGGGACGTCGACGTCGGGTCGCGTAGACGGTGCGCTCCTCCACCTCCACTCCGGCCGCCGTGAGCGAGTCGATCACGGTGCGCGAGGCAAGGTCACCGAGAGCGACCAACACCCGATCGCCGCGTGAGACCCGGGTGAGGAGTTCGGCGGCGAGGTCGTCACCGGTTTGATGCTCAGGCACGAGATCGACCTCGCGGCCCACCACCTCGGCGAGCACCCGGGCGGAGGCGACACCAACGGCGGCGAGCGACGGCCGACCGTTGTCGGCGGTGAGGAGATCGACGAGACGCGACGCACCATGACGAGACGTGACGACCACCCAGTCGAGTGGACCCTCGACCGGCTCGACGTCGAGGTCGACCACCTCGATCATCGGCACCTGAACGACGTGGGCGCCGAGCGCGACGAGACGACGATCGAGGTCACCGGGCATCTCACGGGTGGTGATGACGGTGCGGCCCGACAGCGGGCCCTCGGCGCTCACCATCCACCAACCGATTCGAGCGCGGCGCGCGCCGCAGCACGGGCCGTGTCGACCGGCGTCGACTCGTCGATCGGAACCGATTGCCGATCGATCGCGCCGGCCGCTCCGGCGAGAAAGGTGCGCAGCACGCCATCTGCGTGATGGGCGCCGACCGGTAGCGAGCAGCCCGAGCCAAGTTCGGCGAGAAAGGCGCGCTCGAGCACCACCGACCGAGCGGTCGCCGAATGGTTCACGCCCGACAGGGCGGCGATCGCTACCTCGTCATCGGTTCGACATTCCACGGCGACGCAGCCCTGACCGACGGCTGGCACGAACTCGCCTGGGTCGAGCTCCTCGGCGATTCGATCGGTCATCCCGAGCACCTCGAGGGCCGCGACCGCCATCACGATCGCCCCGCCGTCGGGGATCCGCTCGAGCCGCGTGCCGATGTTCCCGCGAAGCTCCACGAAGCGCAGATCGCCGCGAACCGCCGACAGTTGGGCGCGGCGACGCACTGAACCGGTCGCGATCGTCGCCCCCGGGGCGAGTTCGTCGAGGGGTCGACCGATGAGGGCGTCTCGGGCGCTGCGACGCTTCGTCCACGCCGACACCATGAGGCCATCCACCGGCTCCGTCGGGAGGTCCTTGGCGGAGTGGGCGGCGAGATCGGCGCGACCGTCGAGCACGGCGCGTTGAACCTCTTTGGTGAACACTCCGCGACCTCCGATGGTGTGGAGCGGGGTACCGGCCGACTGCGAGCGGTCGCCTTCGGTGTCCACGAAGACGAGTTCGCACCGATGGCCGGCCGCAGCCAGCGCGGCGGCGACGGCGGAGGCCTGAGTGCGCGCCTGGGGACTGGACCGTGTGGCGAGGCGGAGCACCCGGTCGACGCTCACGCTCGGGTCACTCGATGTCGAAGAGGTCGGCGACCGCGGCGGCGTTGCGCTCACCCTGCGGCGTTCCAGCCTGCGAACGCAGACGGACCGAGGGTTCGTGGAGCAACTTGTTGACGATGCCCTTCGTAAGGGCATCGACGGCTGCCCGCTGATCGGCGGTGAGCCCATCGAGCCGGGAGGCGAACCGATCGACCTCAGCGATGCGCACTTCTTCGGCGCGCTCGCGCATGGCGGCCACCAGTGGCGCCGCCTGCATCGCGGTGAGTTCGGCCGCGAAGCGGTCGACCTGTTCGGCGACGAGGCGTCGCACGTCGTCGGTCTCGGCGAGGCGCTCGGCTCGTCCACGATCGGCCCATGCGCTCAGATCGTCGAGATCGAGCACCACGGTGTCGGGAAGTGTGGCGACACGCGCGTCGACGTCGCGGGGCACCGCGATGTCGACGAAGACGACCGGTCGGCCCGGCTCGCGGACCGCGGTGACCATGTCGACGTCGATCAGAGTGCCATCGGCGCCGGTGCACGTCAGCACTACATCGGCGTCGGCGAGGTGGGTGCGAAGGGCATCGAGGCCCGCCGCCTGTCCGCCGACCCGAGTCGCGACCCGATCAGCGCGGGAAATGTCGCGGTTGAGCACAGTGACCGACTCGGCCCCGGCAGCGTCGAGGGCGACGGTGATGCCCTCACCCATCGAACCGGCTCCGACGACGAGCACCCGCCGTCCAGCGAGATCACCGAGGCGTTCGGCGACCATCTCCACGGCGGCGTGGCTGATCGAGGCGGTGCCACGAGCGATGGCGGTTTCGGTGCGGGCGCGCTTGCCCACTTCGAGGGCGAGTCGGAACATCAGGTTGGCTGAGGTACGCGCGCCGCCCTCGGTGCGAGCAACCTCCCAGGCGTCGCGCACCTGGCCGAGAATCTCGCCTTCCCCGACGACGACGGAGTCGAGGCCGGCGGCCACCTCGAAGAGATGGGAGACCGCGGCATCGTCGTGCTCGGAGTAGAGGTGCGGGGTCAACTCATCGGCATTGAGTCCGCTCACCGTGCAGAGGTGGTCGCTGATGTCGGCGTAGGCGCCATGGAAGCGCTCGGTGACGGCGTAGACCTCGGTGCGGTTACAGGTGCTGAGCACCACGACCTCGCGCAGGTTGTCTCGGGCGGCGAGCCCGGCGACGGTCTTGGAGATCTCGTCGCCGGTGAGCGTCAACCGCTCAAGCACGCTGAGCGGAGCGGTCCGGTGGTTCACTCCGACGACGAGAATCGACATCGATCGAACCCTATGCGCTCGCGCCGCGTCCGGCCTCGCCCGACACGGCTCGGAGTCCGGTGGCGGCCGCGGCCCGACGCTGCTCGTGATACGAGAGGATCTGGAGCTCGACGGCGAGGTCGACTTTGCGAACGGTCACACCGAGCGGCACCGAGAGCACCACCGAGGCGAAGTTGAGGATGCTCGTGACCCCAGCTCGCACCAGCAGATCGGCCGCTTCTTGAGCAGCCTCGCTCGGGGTGGCGATGACACCGATCGACACGTTCTTCGCCGACACGATCTGATGGAGGTCGTCGAGGGGACGCACCCGAACTCCGCCGACGACGGTGTCGACCTTGTCGGGTGACACATCGACGATCCCTGCGACCGGATAGCCCCGGTCAGCGAAACCGCCGTAGCCGGCGAGTGCCTGCCCGAGGTTGCCGGCACCGACGATCACGACGTGCCAGTCGTGCTCGAGACCGAGTTCGTGGCGGATCTGATACACGAGGTACTGCACCTCGTAACCGACGCCCCGGGTGCCGTAACTGCCGAGGTAGCTGAGGTCTTTGCGGACCTTCGCGGCATTGACACCGGCCAGTCCGGCGAGTTCCTCCGAAGACATGTTCGAGACACCGACCTCGAGTTGCGCCGTCAAGATCTGGAGGTAGATCGGCAGGCGCGACACCGTGGCATCGGGGATGCGTCGTTTCGTGCGATGGGGGGGCATCGACGTCAAGAGTAGGAGGCTCGTGCAAGTTTTCACAAAGCCTGCTCAAGATTCCTTGGCGCGGATTTTCCCTGCCAAAACCAGCGTCGCGAGCGTGACGCGGACCGAGGCGACGGCTCAGAGACGGACGAGCGAGACGATGCCGGCGACGAGAATCGCCGCGAGCAGCAAACCGAGGGCCAAGGTGGTGGCGGGACGCACGCCGCGACCCTACCCGCGGCCGAGTTCGACCGGGACGGTGACAGGGTCGGCCCCGTAGCCGTCGGTGAGCACCACTTGATCGCCTTCGCCGATGCCGAGTTCCGCGGCCGCCGAACCACGGTCGAGGCACACGGCGAACAAGCCGTGCGAGTCGGCCACCAGGCCGATGCCTCCACCGATCTCACCGAAGGTCGAGCACCGACGCACCGATCGGCGCACCGATCCCGTCGCCAAGGTCGGGTCGTCGAGTCGGAGGGTGAGCACCGTCCCCCATCCCGGAGGCAACTCCTCCGAGCCGAGGTTGATCTGGCAGTTACCGAATCGGTCAACCCACAGCACCTCAGCGATCACCTCATCGCCCTCATGCCGTGGAAGCGGGATCGTGCCGGGCATCAGCGCCGCTGGGTCGACCGCCGAGCCGAGCTCGGCGAGATCAACGCCGTTGCACAAGTGGGCGGCGGCCGGAGCGAAAATGTCGCGGCCGGCAAAGGTGGCCCCGGGCGTCTCGAGATGGAAGCTCGGATCGTCGAGCACCACCGCGCGACCCGCTCCACCTGCGAGCGCGACCGCCGGGGCAAGCAGCCCGTTGTCGGGTCCGACGAGAATTCCGGCCCCGTCGCCGACCTCGATCGCGACAGCCCGACGCTCCGTGCCCACCCCGGGATCGACCACGGCGACCACAACCCCCTCCGGGACGTACCCAATCGAGCGCACCAGCGCGAGAGAGCCCGCGCGCACATCGAAGGGCGCAATCCCGTGGGTGAGGTCGGTGATGCGAGCGTGAGGGGCGATGTCGGCGATGACCGCGTGCACCACCCCGACGAACTCATCCGCCGTCCCGTAGTCGGTCAGCAGGCTCACGTGCTCGTACCGGCGGGCCACGCCAGCACGCTAACGGTCGCTCAGTCGGCGAACGCGCGGTCAACTGCTGCCAGTGCGTGGAGTCGCGCCGTCGGCAAGAACTCGACCGGAACGTCGTCGGGGCCGATCAGCAACTCGATCTCCGTGCACCCAGCGATCACCCCGGTGGCCCCATCAGCGACGCAACGTTCCACCATGTCGACCACTCGCTGCTTCGAAGTGGAGTCGATCACCCCAACCACGAGCTCCTCGTAGATGATCCGGTGCAACTCGGCGCGGTCCGCCTCGCCGGGGATGCGAACCGTGAGCCCGTGTCGCTCGCGGAGCCGGCCGGCGTAGAAGTCAGCCTCCATTGTGTAGCGAGTGCCGAGCAGCACGAGATCGGCCACACCGGCCCGGCGAGCGGCTTCGGCGGTGGCGTCGGCGATGTGCAGCACCTCAGCCGAGACCGCGGCCTCGATCCGATCGATCACCCGGTGCATCGTGTTGGTGCACAGCACAATCACCTCGGCGCCCGCTCGCTCGAGGTCGATCGCCGCGGCGGCGAGCACATCGCCGGCCTCCTCCCATCGATCGCTTGCCTGGAGTTGTTCGATGACCGAGAAGTCGAGGGAGCGGACCACAAGATCGGCCGAGGCGACACCACCACAACGGGCGCGGACCTCGCGGTTGATCACGCGCTCGTACTCGACCGACGACTCCCACGACATGCCGCCGAGCAGACCGATTCGCCGCACGCCCGAACCGTACCCGCGCGATGAACGCGACTCGGCGGACAGCACCGGAGCGGGACTCGCCGAAAAAACGACCGGGGCTGGTGCCAACCCCCCGATGGCACCAGCCCCGTCGGCGCGACCGGTTGCCCGGTGCGACTGAGACCTTCAGTCTAAGCAGGCGATCGGTGGTGTGAAAAGCGACACATTCGGGATTCTTTTCACAAGCGGACATCCGCCGGACATGCGCGGTTCACCCAGCGCCAAGTTCGCGCCCGCGATCCCGTGCTGCCTCCACCGCGGCGGCGATCATCGCGTCGAGACCGAGTCGCTCGAACTCGCCGAGCCCCGCCGCCGTAGTTCCACCCGGTGAGGTCACCGCGATTCGTAACGCTGCGGCGTCACCCCGCTCAGCCAGCAGAGTCGCCGACCCGAGAAGCAGTTCCGACACCATGCCGGGCACGCGATCAGCCGGCAGTCCGACGGATCGCGCGGCCTCGATGAGACCTTCGGCGAAGGCGAACACATAGGCGGGACCCGAGCCGGTCACTGCGGTCACCGCGTCGAAGAGTGATTCGTCGATCCGCTCGACCACCCCGACCGCGCGAAGCAGACCTTCGGCCCAGTCGAGCACCCCGGGATCGGACTCGGCGTCAGCGCAGATCGCCGTGACCCCGCGACCGACCATGGCCGGCGTGTTCGGCATCGCCCGCGCCACATCCACATGACGCCCGTCGGCCGCCTCGCCAACCGCCGCCCGGATCGACGCGGTCGTCACCCCAGCCGCGATCGAGACAACCCGGTCGACTCCAGCGATGGTGACGGCCCGCGCCACATCGACGACGGCCGGCGGCTTCACCGCGATCAACGCGGATTCGGCCGGCACGATGTCAGCCGAGACCGTCACTCCCGGCAGGAGGTCAGCGAGAGCGGCGCGGCGCTCTTCGGAGGATTCGACGACAACGATCGCCTCCGGGGCTACCGCGCCCTCGGCGATGATCCCGGCGACGAGGGCAGCTCCCATGTTCCCGCCGCCGATGACAGCGAGGGTCGATCGCGTTTCTCCCATGGCGGCACGTTAGGTCGCGATCGACCTCGACCGACGCTGGTAGCCCGGCCGGATCGACTCGGGGATCCGACCTCCCAATGATGCCGACCCGACCGGACCGGTGCAGAGGGCACCGGTGGCTGAGTGGCCGGAAGGCCTGATCACCTGTCGGTGACGCGGCTCGCGAATCCGATTCGAAGCAGCGGTCGGAAGACCTGCTCGACGGTCGCGTAGAGGGTGCCGAGGATGCGATCCACTTCGGCGCTGTCGACCGCGGCGTCAACCAACTCGCCGCGGAGATACACGGCGTCCTCAGCGCCGATCGAGAAGTGGGCGCCGACGAGGGCGTCATTGCGTCGCAGCAACTGCTCGTTGAATTCCGACACGTTCTCCTCCGGCGCCGGCAACACGTAGGTCTCGTAGCGGAGCGTCCGCTGCCCGAGGGTCAACCAGACGGTGATGACGTCCTTCTCCTCCCCCGCCATCCGCACATACCAGCGAGGCTCGCCGAACCGCGTGCCGTCGGTCGTGCCACGGTCGATCGCCAGCACGATCTCGTGCTCCTCACGGAACCGCTCAAGCGCCGCGTCGATAACCGCGACGAGATCGGCGACCTCGGCCACCGACCGGAGTTCACTCACTGGCACACCACCTGGGAGCGGTCGATCACCGTCCGATAGGTGGCCCGCAGGCGCTCGGCGGCCGCCCGCCAGGTGTAGCGACTCGAGCGGAGCGACGCGGTCATCGACATCGAGGTCGCCATCGCCGGGTCGTCGAGGATCGCGTCGATCGACGTCGCGAAACTCGCAGGACGGCGATCATCCACGAGGAAGCCCGACTCGCCATCGTCGACCAACGACAACAGTCCACCGACTGCGCTCGCCACGACCGGGGTTCCACAGGCGCTCGCCTCGAGCGCCACCAGCCCGAAGCTCTCGCTGCGGCTCGGCACCACCACCACGTCGGCAGCCCGGTAGTACGTCGACAGCAGATGATGGGCCTGCGGGGGTCGGAACTCGACCCGGTCACCAAGCCCAAGATCATCGACGAGGCCGACCATCCGCTCGAACTCCTCGCCACCTTCGGGCCCGCTCGCTCCACCCACCACGATCAACCGCGCGTCGCGATGGCGCGACAGAGCGAGGGCGCGTATCGCGACATCAGGGCCCTTCAGGGGCTGGATGCGACCAACGAACACGATCAGCGGCGAATCGGTCTCCGCACCGATGGCGCGCCGGGCTCCCGTCCGGTCGCCGGGAGTGAAGAAGGCGTGCTCAACCCCGGGCGACACGATCTCGAGTCGGCCCGCCGGATCCCCGTAGTGACGACGGAAGTCGTCGGCCTCGGAATCGCACGACACGCAGACCGCGTCAGCGCAGCCGATCACCTCGGCCTCAGCGCGATCGCGCTCGATCGACTCGACGTCGCCGCCAGATGCCTTCACCCGAGCGAGCGTGTGGAACGTAGTGACGAACGGGATGTCGAGGCGGTGCTTCAGTCGATGGGCGACGATGCCGCTCATCCAATAATTGGCGTGAATGACATCGACACCGCCACGAGCGGCGATGTCGGCCGCGACCGCGTCGGTGAACTCATCGAGCACATCGGTGAGCGCCTCCTTCGGGAGGTGATGCGGACCGGCTTCGATGTGCACCACCAGGTGGCCCGGCTCGACGAGCACCTCTCGAGGAAGACCAGCGGCATCGGCCCGCGTGTAGGTCACACAGTCGACACCGAGGTGAGCGAGCGCGGACACCGTCTCAAGGACATAGACGTTCATGCCGCCGCTGTCGCCTGAGCCCGGCTGCGCGAGCGGGGAGGTGTGCATGGAGATGACCGCAGCCCTCATGTCTCCCCTCCTCAGTGCTCGGGACGCCGCGACCGGCCGGTCGCTACGAGAGAGGAACGCTACTGAGGGTCGTTTCCATTCCCGTCGGCGAAGAGCGAGTCGACGTCGACTTCGCCGTCGCGGTAGCGACGCGCCAGTTCGGCGCTCAGCGCGTCGATGCGCTCGAACCGCTGTCTCCGATCATCGGAGATCGCTCGCTCGAACGCCTCCAACGCGCCGACGAGACCCGACAACTCGTCGTCGGTCAGACCGCCCAAACGAGAGAAACCGCCATCAGCGCAGATCTGGTCGAGTTCGCGGGCGCGCTCGTCGTCGCCCATGTCGAACCGTTCCTCTCGCGGCGGCCTCGGTGCTCCCGTGGCCGGGCCACGCGGACGCAACTGGTTGGAGAGCACGCGACGCAATTCTCCGGAGATGTCGGGATCGACGGCTTCGACGACGCCTTGTGCGGCGAGCACCCGGCGCGCAGCCTCCGCGCGAGCGAGATCGAGGCGCGCCTGCGCAGCCCGGCGCACATACGACACGACATCGTCGGCGTCTTGCAGCGCGGACCGCTCAGCGCGCAAATCGGTGAGGCTGAGCGCGGTCGGGTCGCCAGCACCGGTGTCACTCATCGCGCGCCTCCGGACACCGGCGGCAACACCGCCACCTCGTCCTGGTCGGTGACGGGGTGGCCCGATTCGGCCGGATCACCGTTCACCCAGATCCGACACGAGGGAAGCACCTCGGCGAACCGCTCCCCATACCGATCGACCGCGGCACGCAGCACAGCGTCGACATCAGCGCCCTCCACGGAGTCGCGCCCGGTTCCCGCCGCCTCCCGTGCGGCCGCGAACAGTCTGAGCACCGGCACGGCCACATCGTACCCACCGGCTGAGAGCGGCTCCGGCGACCGCCACTACCCTCGGCACGCGTGAACGCGAGTGTGTCCGGCGATGCTCGGGGGATGAAATCCGAGGCGTCGTTGCTCGTGCTCCGCCACGGTCAAAGCCTGTGGAACGCGCGGGCGAAGTGGCAGGGCAGCGCCGACATCGACCTGAGCGACCTCGGCCGAGATCAGGCGCGACGGGCAGCCATCGCCCTCGTCGACGTCGACATCCGCTTCGGCGCGGTCGTGTCGAGTCAGTTGTCGCGAGCCGCTGAGACGGCTCGGATCATCGCCGCGCATCTCGACCTCGATACGCCTCGCATCGACGACCGGTGGCGCGAGGCCCACGCCGGTGAATGGCAGGGGCTGACTCCCGACGAGATCCGCCGCGACTGGCCCGGTTATCTCGACGACCATCGCCGCCCGCCCAGCTTCGAACCGGTCGAGCAGGTCGTCGCTCGCGCGACCGAGACGGCTCTCGAACTCCTTCGCGCGGCGATCGGTAGCGCGCCGACCCTCGTCGTCTCTCACTCGGGGGTGATCCGGGCGCTCCGGCGTCATCAGGGTCTCCTGGCCGATCGGGTTCCGAACCTCGGCGGCACCTGGATCCACCTCGTCAATGGTGAGGTAAGCGTCGGCGACGACTTCGATCCGCATGCGGCGCCCGAGTCGAGCGGATTCGACGAGGACGCGGGCGACGAACCGACCCGAGTCGGCTAGGGCGGGCCGGTAGCCTTCCCCACTCGTGGGAACGGCGAAACGCGAACGCAAGAAGGCCAACCGGGCGGCACGCCAGCAGCGGGAGGTTCGACGGGAGCGCATGGTCGGCGTGCGCCGTCGCGCGACCCGATGGGGAGTTGTGCTCGTCGGCGCGATCGGCGCGGTCGTCGCGATCGCCGCCATTGGGGGCGCCTTCTCCGGTGACGACGAGGCCGTGAACCAGCGGGTCGATGATCCGACCACCGAGGTTGTCGAAGACGTGACCACGGTGACCGAGGTGAGTGCCGAGGCCTGCCCCCCGACCGATGGCTCCACGGGGCAGCGTCGCGAGTTCGACGGCTACCCCCCGATGTGTATCGATGAGGCGGGGTCGTACTCGGCCGTCATCGAGACCAACTTCGGCAACCTGACCGTCGAGCTCGATCCAGCGGCCGCTCCACTCACCGTCAACAACTTCGTGACTCTCGCCCGCTACCGCTACTTCGATGACACGGTCTGCCACCGGATCATCCCCGACTTCGTTGTCCAGTGCGGTGACCCAACGGCGACCGGCACGGGTGGACCTGGTTACCGCTTCCCCGATGAGTTACCCGCCGTCGGCGACTACCAGATCGGCTCGCTCGCAATGGCCAACAGCGGACCGGACACCAACGGCAGCCAGTTCTTCATCATCTCCGGCGATCGCGGCGCCGCGCTCCCACCGAACTACAGCCTGTTCGGTCAGGTCACCGAAGGCCTCGACGACACCTTGGTCGCTCTCGACGCGGTCGGGAACCCGGAGTCCAACGGCGTGCCGCCACTCGAAGAGGTGCGCATCCTCTCGGTCACCGTCACCGAGAACTGACGCGCCTCGAGTCGAAGGCGGCCGTTCAGCGGCCCGAGTGACCGAAGCCGCCGCCGCGGTCGTGACCGTCGAGTTCGGCGACTTCTCGCCATTCGACCTGTTCGACTCGCTGCACGACTAACTGGGCGATGCGGTCGCCTCGTGTGAACTCGAACGGCTCCGACGGGTCGGTGTTCACCAACACCACTTTGATCTCACCGCGGTAGGCGCAGTCGATGAGGCCGGGCGCGTTCACCACGCTGACGCCGTGGCGCAGCGCGAGACCCGACCGCGGCAGCACGAGCCCGGCGTGACCGAGTGGCAAAGCGATCGCGATGCCGGTCGGCACAAGCCCTCGACCACCACCCGGTGCGAGGCGCCCACCCTCCCGGGCGTAGAGGTCGAGCCCGGCGTCACCGTCATGGGCGTATGTCGGAAGCGGGAGGTCAGGGTCGAGTCGGACGACTTCGATTCCGATCGGCACGCGACCGTCCGCGGGGGTCGGGTCTCCGGGCGACTCGCTCACATGACGAGCGTAGGCTCCGACGGGTGAGCGGACGCCCTCCCTCGGTCGACGCGCTGGCGCGCACCATGCGCGACCTGCCTCGAGCGGACCGGCTGCCTCACGCCGTGCTGGTCGACCTGGCGAGAGGCGCCATCGCCTCCGGTGACTGGTCATCGACGACGCTCGAATCGGCGGTCGCGCGGTTTGCCGACTCCCTCGTCACCGAGGTGATCAACGCGACCGGTGTGCTGCTTCACACGAATCTCGGACGCGCGCCCTTGCCCACCGCTGTGCGGTCGCGCACCATCGAGTTCGATCTCGGCTCCGGTCGTCGCGGATCGCGCCAGACCGGCATCGGCCGGCTGCTCGGACTGCTCTGCGGGGCGGAAAGCGCTCTCGTGGTCAACAACAACGCCGCCGCGGTGATGTTGGTGGCGGCCGCGCTCGCCGATGGCCGCGAGGTAGCGGTGAGTCGCGGCGAGGCGGTCGAGATCGGCGGATCGTTCCGGGTGCCTGAGGTGATCGAACGGTCGGGAGCGCGTCTTGTCGACGTCGGCACCACCAACCGAACCCGGGCTGACGACTATCGGCGGGCGATCACTCGCCCCGGGGCCGATGTCGCGCTGATCTTGAGCGTGCACCCGTCGAACTACCGGATCGAGGGGTTCACCGAACGTCCCGAGGTGCGCGAGCTCGCCGCGCTCGGCGTTCCCGTCGCGGTCGATATCGGTAGTGGCCTCGCCGACGCCGACACGCCGTGGCTCGCTGGGGCTCCACCCGCCTGGTTGACCGATGAGCCAGCGGCGCGTCAGACCCTCGAGGCCGGAGCCGACTTGGTCACGTTCTCCACCGACAAACTGCTCGGTGGCCCACAGGCCGGAGTGATCGCGGGGCGCGCCGAACTCGTGGCGCGCTGCGCACAACATCCACTCATGCGCGCCCTTCGACCGGGGTCGCTGGTGATCGAGTCGCTGCAATCCACGGTGATGGCGTTGCTCGATCGTCGCCCCGAGGAGGTCGCGTTCTGGTCGATGGCCTCAGCGCCGGTCGCGGAGGTGCGCGCCCGTGCGGAACGGATCGCCGAGGCCTGCCCGGAGAGCGTCTCCGTCGTCGATCTCGAATCGTTACCCGGTGCCGGATCAGCGCCCGGACGCGGCATCCCGTCGGCTGGTCTGGCCCTCGATGTCGACCTCGTCACGGCCCTGCGACGTTGCGCGGTGCCGGTCATCGCGCGACTCGACGAGGGCCGAACGGTGATCGATCTGCGTTCGGTCAGCCCGGTCGACGACGAGATGATCACCGCCGCGATCACCTCTGTGCTCCGATGACGCGGAACGTCGACTCCGCCGTCGAGCCGCATCGGGTCGTGGTCACCGCCGGCCATGTCGATCACGGCAAGTCGTCACTCGTTCGCGCGCTCACCGGCACCGATCCCGACCGGCTCGCCGAGGAGCATCGGCGCGGGCTCACCCTCGAGCTCGGCTTCGCTTTCACAGAGGTGGATGGCCGTGGACTCTCGTTCGTCGACGTGCCCGGCCACGCTCGATATGTGCACAACATGCTCGCCGGGGTCGGCGCTCTCGATCGCGACTCATCGGCCGTGCTGTTCGTCGTGGCGGCGGACGAAGGCTGGATGGCCCAGACCGAGGAGCATCTGCGCATCCTCGATCTGCTCGGAGCGAGCCACGCGGTGATCGCCCTCACCCGGGTCGATCTGGTCGACGGGGCACGTCGAGATCAGGTCACCGCTTCGCTCGCGACTCGGGTGGCAGGCACGTTCCTCCAAGGCGCCCCGGTGGTGCCGGTGTCGTCGGTGACTGGAGAGGGTCTCGATGCGCTCCGCGAGCGTCTTGTCGCGACCGCTGATGATCTCGCTGCCCCAACCGATCGCGGCCGGGCACGGTTGTGGGTCGATCGCGTGTTCACGGCGACCGGTTCGGGGACCGTGGTGACCGGAACGCTGACCGGTGGGTCGCTGGCTGTCGACGACGCGGTCGAGGTGGGGCCTCGACGCCGATCGGCTCGGGTGCGCGGACTCCAGTCGAACGGTCACGATCTGTTGGCGGTCAAGCCTGGGGGACGGGTGGCGATCGCGCTGTCGGGTATCGACCGTGCCGAGGTCGAACGTGGCGACGCGGTGATCAGCCCAGGACGTTGGTGGCACACGACGACGGTCGACGCCTCGCTCACCGTGTTGACCGAGTTGCGCCACGACCTCTCGCGGCGGGGCGCCTTCACCTGGCATGTCGGCTCACGGGCGGTGCCGGTGCGCATTCGGGTGCTCGGCGCCGAGGCGCTATCGCCCGGCTCGACCGGCGCGGTGCGCATCCACTCCCCTGTCGCCTTGCCGGTGCTTCCCGGTGACCGGTTCGTGTTGCGCGAGTCGGGGCGTGATGAGACCGTCGCCGGCGGGGTGGTGCTCGATGTCGACCCAGTCAAGCGGGCCGCGTCGGCCCGACCCGACGACGATCCAGCTCGACCGGTGCGTGAACGGGGTTCGATCGCCGTCGATGAGTTACTGCTCCGGCTCGGTCTCGACGACGTGCCCGAGACGATGAACGCTCTCCGCATCGGCGACTGGCTGGTATCACCCGATGAACGTCAACGGATCGACGCGCACCTCGACCAAGCCACCAATGACCCCGCTGGGGCCGATGTGGCCGCGCTCAACGAGGTCGAGCGGGCAGTCGCTGAGTCACGCGACGACCTCGAGATCGCCGGGAACCGTCTTCGGCGAGCCGGAGCGGAGAACCCCGAGGAGCGGCGGGTGCTCAAGGTGTTCCGGTCCGCCGGCATGACACCTCCGGACGTGGCCGACGGTGACCGGCGGGTGGTCGGCGATCTGGTGCGCTCAGGAGCGCTGGTGAGATCAGAGGGAGTCACCTTCCATCCGGAGGCGATCGACGCGGCGATCGGGGTAGCCCGCGCGCTCCTTGGCGCCGCGCCCGAGGGCTTCACGGTGTCGACGTTTCGCGAGGCGACGGGCACCACGAGAAAGTTCGCGTTGCCGCTTCTCGCTGAACTCGACCGGCGAGCAGTCACCCGTCGACGGGACGATCAGCGAATCGCCGGGCCACGCCTGACCGAGTGAGGGACAGGCACCTCCGTCAGCGCCGGTAGTCGCGGGCTGCTCCTTCGAGCGGTTCGACCTCGAGGGTCACACCGTCGATCGCGACGACACGGATCGTCTCGCCTGCCTCAACTGGAGTGGCCCGGTTGGTGCGGGCCCGCCACTCAGCGTCACCGACGCGGACGATTCCGTCGGGGGCGACGGCGCTCACGACGGTTCCCTCCGAGCCGATCATCCAGTCGCGACCGACGGTCGGCGTAGCGAAACGGGTTCGAGTCATCGAGGGCATGCCGACGATGTAGGCGAGCATGACGCCACCGATGCCGACGATCAGCGTCAACCACGAGGGTCGAAGCGAGGTGCCGGGCAGTGGTTCGAACAGCCAGAGGCTGCCGACGATGGTCGAGGTGATCCCGATGCCGGTCCACGCTCGCGGCAGACCGACCTGAACGTCGATGGCGAAGGCAACGGTCGCTCCGACGAGCAGCGCGACCGCCCATCCGCGGGCGGGCAACACATCGAGGCCGTAGGCCGATAGCAGGGTGCTCGCGATGCCGACGACGGCGGCGACACCGACGCCGGCGGTGAAGAACTCGAAGAGGAGGAGGCCGAGTCCGACGAGGAGGAGCAGGTAGGCGACCGGGGGGCTGGCGACGGTATGGAAGAGCTGGTCGACGAGTCCGGGCTTCGAGAACCGTGGCACGGCGGTGGTGGTGCGCTGCACGGTGCCGTCCTCGGTGATCTCCTCCTCGGTGGTCTCAAGCACGCCACCGTCACCTTCGTAGCCGTCGAGCGCGTCGAGCATGTTCGCGATGGTGGCGATGCCCTCGTCGGAGATCCGCTGGCGGAACACTCCGAGCGTGCGGGCATCGGTGAGCCCCACCGAGCGTCCGATGAGCGCGTCAAGAGCGTCGACGGCTGCCGGGTCGGTGGCGGCGACCGGGTTGATGATTGAGGTGTCGAGGTAGCCGACTTCGGCTCCGGGCGCCATGCCGGACACGTCGGCAACGGCGAGCAGATGGACGGCGGCTCCAAGCAGTCGGGCGCCGGATGGGCCGACCCACACAGCGACAGGTCGCGAGGCGTCGGCGATCGTGGACAGGAGTTCGGTGAAGGTGTCGTCGTCGACGACAACACCGCGACTGTTGACCTGAAGGATGAGGGCTTGGCTGCCGTTGGTCGCGAGGTCGTCGACTGCATTGGTGATCTCAGCGACGACGACCGGGTCGATGAAACCGTCGACCTGAAGGACGTCAACCGGGGCGACCGCAGGCTCATCGGATGGCGGGTCGTCCTGGGCACCGGCGGGCATGGCTCCTAGCGCGAGCGCCGCCGAGGCGAGGATGCCGATGACGATGGCCTTGAGGGTCGTGCGCACGTGGACTCCGGTGGGGTGTGGTCGTTGGGGGTGACTCCGATGAGCCGGATCGAACTGACACGGTAACGCCGACGACCGGTAGTGTCGCCGCCGTGCACATCCTGCTCGCCACCGATGCCGACTGGATCGTCGATGAGGTGACCGCTGCCCTCGGTGGACCCGAGACGTCGTTCACGGTCTGCCGCGAGGGCCGTCAGGTCGCCCGTCTCTTCGGTGATCGGTCTCCCGATCTGGTGATCGTCGACATGCAGATCGGGTCAATGGGGGGTATGGCGGTGGTGAAGTCGCTGCGCCTTGATGAGTCGGCCGGTGAACTCGAGCACGCCCGCGTCGTCATGTTGCTTGACCGGGTCGCTGATCTATATCTCGCTCAGCGTTCGGATGCGGAGGGCTGGCTGGTGAAGCCGCTCGATGCGCTGCGGCTTCGCCGCGCTGTCGATGCGGTCATGGCCGGCGGAACCTTCACCGAGGGTGTTCCGATCGACCAGCCGGCGAGCGAGCAGGTCGGTGACGTCGAGATCGCCGAAGGCGCGGAGTCCGAGGAGCCGGCTGACTCCGCGGACACCCCCGAGGGTGATTCGGTCCCTGCCGGATAGCATCGGTCGCCGCTACGGGGTGTAGCGCAGCTTGGTTAGCGCGCCACGTTCGGGACGTGGAGGCCGGAGGTTCGAATCCTCTCACCCCGACCACTGGACCCC
>JAFMMJ010000094.1 GCA_017859785.1 Ilumatobacteraceae bacterium | reverse complement strand
ACGCAACACCCAACTGGTAGTCTGATCAGGTATTTCCCGGCTCAGTGAGGCTCCGGAAGCGCCCCGTTCAGAGCGTTCGGCCACACCTTCGGGAGAGATCACCGAAACCTTGACCCTGCCACCACTACGACCGACCAGCGAACCACCGAACACGAGGTAACGAGTGTCCACTGACACCACCCAACCGACCACCGACTATGGCGCGAAGGACATCCAGGTCCTCGAGGGTCTCGACCCGGTTCGCAAGCGTCCCGGCATGTACATCGGGTCGACTGGGCTGGCTGGCCTCCATCACCTGATCTGGGAGGTTGTCGACAACTCCGTCGATGAGGCGATGGCCGGTTTCTGCTCGAGTATCCGGGTTGTCCTTCTGGCCGACGGCGGTTGTCGCGTCGAAGACGATGGTCGTGGCATCCCCGTCGACCCGTATCCCTCCGGCCCGCACAAAGGCAAGAGCGCCGCTGAGGTGGTGCTCACCGTCCTCCATGCGGGGGGCAAGTTCGGCGGCGATGGCTACAAGGTCTCCGGAGGTCTGCACGGAGTTGGCGTCAGCGTGGTCAATGCCCTGAGTGAGCGCCTCATGATCGAGATCGACCGCGACGGCAAGCGCTACACCCAGGAGTACACCAAGGGTGGCAAGCCGAGCGGGAAGATGAAGCAGTCGGGCGACACCCCGAAGCGCGGGCGCAATACCGGCACCTCAGTCACGTTCTGGCCTGATCCAGTGATCTTCCAGGCTGAAGGCACCGAGTTCGTCGCCAGAACGGTGCTCGACCGCCTCCAGATCATGGCCTTCCTCAATCGCGGCCTTGAGATCGTGTTTATCGATGAACGGGAGGGGCGTCAGCAGGAGGTCACCTTCCAGTACAAGGGCGGTCTCGTTGACTTCGTGAAGCACCTCAACTCCTCCAAGGAACCACTGTTCTCCAAGGTGTGCCAGTTTGAGGACGCTGACGACGATGGCCAGATGCTCGACATCGCGGTGCAGTGGAACACCGGCTACCACGAGGGAATCCACGGCTACGCCAATGGCATCTCGACGATCGAGGGCGGTATGCACGTCGAGGGGTTCCGCACAGCCCTCACCTCAGTGGTCAACAAGTACGCGCGAGGCAAGAACCTCCTCAAAGAGAAAGACGACAACCTCACCGGCGAAGACATCCGCGAGGGCCTGACGGCAATCGTGTCGGTGAAGTTGCGTGAGCCGCAGTTCGAAGGCCAGACCAAGGCGAAACTCGGCAACGTCCCGATGCGGTCCTTCGTGCAGAAGGCGACCAACGAGCGCCTTGCCGAATGGCTCGACGAGAATCCGACCGAGGCCAACAAGGTCGTCAAGAAGGCCATTGCGGCTGCTCAAGCCCGCGTCGCCGCGAAGAAGGCTCGCGAGACCGTTCGTCGCAAGACGGCTCTGTCCGGCGCCGGCATGCCTGACAAGTTGAAGGACTGCACCTCACGGAACGCCGACGAGAGCGAGATCTTCATCGTCGAGGGCGACTCCGCCGGTGGCACGGCCATCGACGCCCGCGATCCTCGTACGCAGGCGATCCTCCCGATTCGGGGCAAGATCCTCAACGTCGAACGAGCCCGCATCGACAAGATGCTGAAGAACAATGAGATTCAGGCGCTAATCACCGCGATCGGCGCCGGTGTCGGCGAGGACTTTGAGGTCTCGAAGGCGCGATACCACAAGGTGATCGCGCTGTGCGACGCCGATGTCGACGGCAGTCACATCCGCACCCTGCTCCTCACGTTCTTCTTCCGACAGATGCGCGACATGGTGGAGGCGGGCTACGTCTACATCGCCCAACCGCCGCTCTACTCCACTGAGGTCGGCAAGGAGAAGGTGTACCTGAAGGATGAGGCCGCCAAGGATCGTTTCTTGGCCGAGCGTCCCAACCACCGCAAAGAGTTCCAGCGCCTCAAAGGTCTCGGTGAGATGGACTGGCAGGAGCTTCGCGACACGACCATGAATCCGGAGACCCGCACCTTGTTGCAGGTGACGGTCGCCGAGGCGGCCGAGGCCGACATGATCATGAGCGTGCTCATGGGTGACGACGTCGAGAGCCGCCGCAACTTCATCACCACCAATGCCCGAGACGTAAGGAACCTGGACTTCTGATGAGCGACGACACGATCACCCCCGATGAGGAGCGCGTCCCGGTGCAGCCGATCGCGCTCCAGGACGAGATGGAGAACTCGTTCCTCGACTACGCGATGTCGGTCATCATGTCGCGCGCTCTCCCTGATGTCCGCGACGGTCTCAAGCCGGTGCACCGCCGGATCATTTGGGACATGGAGCAGCAGGGCTTCCGACCCGACCGACCGTTCGTGAAGTGCGCTCGTGTCTCCGGTGACACCATGGCCCGCTACCACCCGCATGGTGACGGCGCGATCTACGACGCTCTCGTTCGAATGGCTCAGCCGTTCTCCCTACGTCACCCATTGATCGACTTCCACGGCAACTACGGCTCACCCGACTTCGGGCCAGCAGCGAGTCGGTACACGGAGTGCCGCCTGCATCCGCTCGCCATGCAGCTCCTCGCCGACATCGACGAGGACACCGTCGAGATGATCCCGAACTACGACGGGACCACCGAGCAGCCCGAGGTACTCCCCGCGCGCTTCCCGAATCTGCTGGTCAACGGCTCACAGGGCATCGCCGTCGGCATGGCGACCAACATCCCGCCGCACAACCTCGGTGAGGTGATCGACGCGACGGTTCACCTGGTTGATAACCCCGAGGCGACGCCCGACGACCTGATGGAGTTCGTGAAAGGGCCTGATTTCCCAACCGGTGGGTCAATCCTTGGCCGAGCCGGCATCATCGACGCCTATCGCACCGGTCGTGGTTCGGTGAAGATGCGGGCGACCGCGCGTATCGACGAGGGCAAGAACGGGCGCTACGAGATCATCGTCACGAAGTTGCCCTACCAGACGAGTTGCTCCGCGATCGCCGGCCGCATCACCGAGCTGGTCGAGTCGGGCGACATCGACGGCATCGCTGACATCAACGACGGCTCCTCGGGAGGAGAGACCAACCTCGTCATCACCCTCAAGAAGGACGCCAACGCCAACGTTGTTCTCAACAACCTGTTCAAGTTGACCCAACTCCAGACGAGTTTCTCGATCAACATGGTCGCGCTCGTCGATGGTGTGCCTCGCACGGTGAACCTTCGTGACGCGATCGATGGCTATGTCCGTCACCAGATCGAAGTCATCACTCGACGTTCCAACTTCCGTCTCGACAAGGCCCGCCGTCGTGAGCACATCCTCCAGGGCCGCGTGAAGGCCCTCGACGTCATCGACGAGATCATCGCCCTCATCCGCGGCAGCGAGGACGCCGCAGCCGCCAAGGCCGGCCTCATGGATAAGCCGTATGAGTTCTCCGAGGCTCAGGCCGTCGACATCCTCGACATGCAACTGCGCCAACTGACGCGGCTCAGCCGGATCGATATCGAGAAGGAACTTGACGACCTCCGGGCCAGCATCGCCGAACTCGAGTCGATCCTCGCCGACGATGCGAAGTTGCGGGCAGTCATCAAGGAGGAGTTGGGCTCGGTCCGCGACTCCTTCGCGACCGACCGGGTCTGCGAGATCACCTACGACGAAGGCGAGATCTCGATTGAGGATCTCGTCGACGACAAGGAACTCGTGGTCGTCATGTCGGAGGCTCAGTATGTGAAGGCGGTGCCCGCCTCGTCGTTCAAGACGCAAGGCCGTGGCGGACGTGGGGTGTCGGGTGGGAAACTCAAGCAGGACGACATCATTCGCCACGTCATCTTCACGACCGCGCACGCCCACTTGCTGTTCTTCTCGAATCGCGGCCGGGTCTATCGGCTACGAGCGATGGAGATACCCGAGCGCGAGCGCACCGCGAAGGGCATGCCGATCGTCAACCTGTTGCCACTGCAGTCTGATGAATACATCCAGGCGATTATCGACACGCGTGACTTCGCGGGCGAGCGGTTCCTGTTCTTCGCGACGAAGAAGGGAACGGTCAAGAAGACGGCGTTCGATGCCTATAACTCGAGTCGCCGCGATGGACTGATCGCCATCAACCTCAACGATGACGACGAACTTGTGCGTGTCATCGAGACCAGCGGAACCGACGACATCTTCATGGTTGCCCATAGCGGCATGACGATCCGGTTCAACGAGGGCGACGTGCGGGCGATGGGCCGGTCGGCAGCCGGTGTGCGGGGCATGAAGCTCAAGTCGACGGATGACCGGGTGGTCTCGGTCGACGTGGCGCGTGACGACACAGCAATCTTGATCATGACCGAGGC
>JAFMMJ010000034.1 GCA_017859785.1 Ilumatobacteraceae bacterium | reverse complement strand
TCGAGTTCACCATGGGGGTGAAAGACCGAGTGCAACTCGACTGGTTCGACGGCGAGGAGGCCGAGCGACTCCAGCGGCGCTACGACTCACCGACGTTGTGGGACGCGTTCATCCACGCGGCGGCGCGAAGCGGGCTCGCCGTGCCGGAGGAGGTCCTGGAGCGCGACGTCCGCGCGCCGATCATCGAGAACGCCGACCTCCAGACGGCCCTCGTCGCCGCCTCGACCGATGACGGACTCACCGACCTGATCGAGACCCTCACCGACCTCGACGAGGGTCTCCAAGAGTGGCGCTACCGACACGTGATGATGGTCCGGCGAACCATCGGCACCAAGCCGGGGACCGGTGGCTCCGACGGCGCCGGCTACCTGGCCTCCACCCTGTTCCGCCCGGCCTTCCCTGACCTGTGGGCGATCCGCACCCAATTCTGAACCAGGAGAGCGACGACGATGACGACCTATCCCGAACCGCGGCTCTACATCAACGGCGAGTGGCGCGAGACCACCGACACCGCTCCGGTCACCAACCCGGCGAACGACGCTGAGATCGGCCGCCTCCCGATCGCCGGCCCGGCCGAACTCGACGAGGCGCTCGCCGCCGCCGCCGCCGGCTTCGCCATCTGGCGCGAGACCGCTCCACGAGACCGAGCGGACCTCATCAGGGCCGCAGCGCGACTCATGCGCGAGCGCCAAGAGGAGATCGCGACCTCGATCACCCTCGAGAACGGCAAGCCACTCGCCCAAGCCCGCCTCGAGGTGATCCGCGGGGCGGAGTTCTTCGAATGGGACGCGGGTGAGGCCGTTCGCACCTACGGCCGCGTCATCCCGAGCGCCCCCGGCATCCGCCACATCGTGCACCACCAACCGATCGGACCGGTGGCCGCCTTCTCGCCGTGGAACTTCCCGATGAGCCAGCCGGCGCGCAAAATCGCGGGGGCACTCGCCTCCGGCTGCTCGATCATCCTGAAGGCCGCGGAGGAGACACCGGTCGGCGCCATGCACATCGCTCAGGCATTCGCCGACGTCGGCCTACCTCCCGGGGTGCTCAATCTCGTCTTCGGGGTGCCCGACGACATCTCCCGACACCTCATCCCGAGTGAAATCACCCGACTCGTCGCCTTCACCGGCTCCACCGCCGTCGGTCGCCATCTCACCGGAATCGCCTCAGACCACATGACCCCGGTCCTCATGGAGCTCGGTGGGCACGCACCCGTCGTCGTGTGCGAGGACACCGACGTCGACGCCGCGGCGATGTCATCAGCGGTGCGCAAGTACCGCAACGCCGGTCAGGTGTGCACCTCCCCGACCCGCTTCTTCGTGCATCGCAGCATCTTCGACCGCTTCCTCGAGGGGTTCGCCCGCCGCGCCGAATCCGTGGTGGTTGGCGACGGTATGCAACCCGGGGTCGAGATGGGTCCGCTCGCTAACCCGCGGCGCATCGCCGCGCTCGAGGGGTTCGTCGATGACGCGCGAGCGGCCGGCGCCGATGTCGTCACCGGAGGTTCGCGCATCGGGACCACCGGATGCTTCTTCCAGCCGACGGTGCTCGCCAACGTGCCCGACTCAGCCCGCGTCATGCACGAGGAGCCGTTCGGTCCACTCGCGATCATCAACCCGGTCGACGGTCTCGACGAGGCGATCGACGCCGCCAACTCGGTGCCCTACGGCCTCGCGTCCTACGCCTTCACCAACCGCGCCGACTACGCCGACCGTCTCCTCGAGCGCATGGAGGCCGGCAACCTGTCGATCAACACCCTCGAGGCCTCACTGCCCGAGACCCCCTTCGGCGGGGTCAAGTCGAGCGGCTACGGACGTGAGGGCGGGTCCGAGGGACTCCACCACTACATGGTCGTGAAGAACGTGTCCCACAGCATGTCGATCGTCTGAACGGAGCTGGAGCAATGGACTACAACCGCCACAACGCCAAGGACTACGCCCGCGAGCACCTGACCGGTATCTGGGCGGCCGCGTTGACCCCGTTCACCGAGGACCTCGCCATCGACGAGGACGGATTCCGATCCAACATCCATCACTGGGTCAACGAGCTCGGTATCGACGGTCTCTTCATCGCGGGCAAACAGGGCGAGTTCTACGCGATGACCCTCGAGGAGCGGAAGCGCACCTTCGACCTCGCCGTGGAGGCGACCGCAGGCGCCGGCCAGACGATCATGTCCTGCTCGGACCCCAATATGGATGTGGTGATCGATCTGGCGCGACACGCCGAGACGATCGGCGCCGACTACATCGTCGTGCACGCCCCAATGCTCCACTTCGCGAAGGCCCAAGACGAGACACTCCTCGCCTACTACCGCACCGTCGCCGAGAGCGTCGACATCGGAATCGCGCTGTGGAGCCACCCCGACAGCGGCTACCTGATGTCGCCCGAACTGTGCAACCGCCTGGCCGACATCGACAACGTCGTCGCCATCAAGTACAGCGTGCCCCGCGACATGTACGTCGAGCTGTCCGGGTTAGCGAGCGATCGCATCCAGGTCAGCACGGCCTCGGAGGCCGAGTGGCTCGACAACATCATCGAGCTCGACTGGCGCCTCTATCTGTGCTCCTCACCCCCGTTCCTCCTGCAGACGGCCCGCGACCGGCGGATGCTCGACTACACCCAGGCGGCGTTCGAGGGTCGCGTCGACGAGGCGCGTGAAATCAGCCGCAGCCTTGACCCCGTCCGCGAGGCACTCATGGGTACGCGGCCGCCCGAGAAGCCCCACGCCCATCAGAAGTACTGGCAGGAACTGCTCGGCCAGGCCGGCGGACGCGTGCGCGCCCCGCTGCTCGAATTGACCGATGCCGAGCGGGCCGCGACGCGCAGCGCCTTCGAGGCCTGCGGACTGCTCCGGTGAGCGTCCGTCGAGACGACGACCGACTTCGGGTCGTCCTCGTTGGGTGGGGCGCGATCAGCCGTGCGGTGGTCGACACCCTCGGGGACGCGCCGGTCGACCTCGTCGCCGTCGCCCGACGCGACTGGTCGTCAGGCCGTGACGGCCTGAACGCGTCAGTGATGGCAGTGACCACCCCCGACGAGGTGGAGGGCCTCAATATCGATCTCGTCGTCGAGGCAGCCGGACGCGAGGCGGTGGCACCGTGGGCTCGTGCCGCTGCCGATCTCGGTGCTGATCTCATCGTGAGTTCGGTGTCGGCGTTCACCGATGGTGACCTGCTCGCCGAACTGCGGTCCGGCGCCGAGGCGGCGGGCACCCGAATTGAAATACATCCCGGTGCGCTCGCCGGGGTCGACGCCCTATCCGCCGCCCGCACCATCGGGCTCGATCAGGTGGAGCACCGAATCGTCAAACCACCCCGGGCCTGGGTCGGGACACCGGCCGAGACACTCTGTGATCTCAGCGATCTTGGTGAGTCGACCGTCTTCTTCACCGGCTCCGCAGCCGAGACGGCGAACGCATTCCCGAAGAACGCCAATGTGGCGATGACGAGTGCCCTCGCGGGTGTCGGCCCCGATCAGACCCGCGTCGCTCTCGTGGCCGACCCAGAGGCGAGCACCAACCGGCACGAGATCCACGCGACGGGCGACTTCGGTGAACTCCGGGTGTCGATCGCCAGCCATCCGCTGCCCGGCAACCCCCGCACCTCGGCCATGGCGGCCCACAGCCTCGTTCGCGCGATCCGCAACCGGGCGTCCGCGATCGTCATCTGACGCATCTGGCGATGCCAACCGGGCTCAGGCCGCGCCGTCGGTCAGCCCCATGAAACCGCTCGGGGCGTGCGGTCCAATCACCAACTGCTCGAACACACCCACACCGGATCGATCCCCGGTCGACGCCCGACACACCTGTTGCACATGCACCATGGTCGGGTCGGCCGGATCGACATCGGCGAGCACGATCGCGTCGCGCGTTTCGGCCGCCTCGCCGTGCCAGGAACCGTGACCCCACTCGGGGTGCAGGTACCCGATGCCGCTCATCTGGAAGCGCAGAACCGGTGTGTAATCCACCTCGATCGGGTCGTCACGCCACTGCTCGTGACGCACCGTCGCCGACGACATCCACCTCGTGCCAGGCGTCCACACGACATCGACCTCGGAATGTGTGGTTCGCCGCACCCGCGAGTCGTCAAGCACCTCATCGAGCGACGGGGAACCGAGACGAGCCGTGATCGCGCCACTGCGATGCCAGGCACGGCCGTCGCCGTCCTCGTTCACCGCGACATGTGCGCAGAGATCCTCCAAGATCGTCGGCACCCACAGCCAGTGGAACTGAGGAACCGACGCCGGACCGGGCAGCCCCGAGCCGCCACGCACCCCCCACGACCGATCGCGACACCCCAGCGTGTCACCGCCAACCCCGAGACGATCTCCATCAACCTCGATCCACCCCGACCAGGAACCGAACTGGGTGATGCGCGTGTAGTCGAGAATCGGTCGACCGTCGACCAGGCGGGTGAACCTTGGCTCCTCAATCACCGGTGACCCAGCGCGCCACACGAGGTCGGCCGACACTCCCTGCGCGCCATCGACGGTGACCCGGTGCTCGAGCATCGGCTCCACCACCGACACCGCGATTCCCCCAACCACGGTGTTGGTGCGATCCGTCGAACAACGACGCGAAGAGCGCACGTTGTGCTGCACCCCGTTCAGCACCACTGAGAACGAGGCGTCCATCACCTGCCGGTTCGGATAGACGCCGAGCGCGACCGCGAAGAACAGCGACCCGTCGGCGGTGAAGCCGTTGTGGAAGTAGCGGTCGTAGAGCCCCGGCGAATCCGACAGCGGATGCAACAGCGGAGCCGGAGTCGGATGAAGCGGCAAATCATCGGCCGGATGCAGCACCTCAACCACCCACCAGATCAGCGATTTCGTTATCGAACATTTGCGCCGCGTGACGCTCCGCCATCACCGCGAACATCTCATCGCCACGCGGGGTGCTCGCCACCAACTGCGAGGCGATCACCGACATCGCGAGCCCACTGGTCGACCCGAGCCGATAGTCGTGACGCACCCCGTCAGCCACCTCACCACCGGTGACCCCGTGAGCCGAAAGCCCAGCGACATAGCGATCCACCAAGGCTGACTCGACGCGTCGGCGATCCTCCGGCGGCAACCCTGACCCCAACCCGTAGGCGACATCCACCGCACCCCGGCCAAGTCCGACGGTCTGCCAGTCGACCACTGTCACCGACACCGCCCCCGACGAGGCCGATGCCGACGGATCGAACAGCATGTTGTCGAGCCGGAAATCGCCGTGCACCAGACACATCGGCGACCGATACGCGAGTGCCACATCAACCAAGCGCTCACCAAGCCACCGAGCCGCATCGATCACCTCGGAGCCGAGTCGCCCGGAGAACCGCTCCACGAATCCCGGCAGCAGATGGCGATAGGCGCCGACCCGCATCTCGAGCATTGCCGCATCGGGACGAGTCAGCCAACCATGGCACAACAACTCCTCGACCCGCCCCCACGTCGGCGCATGCAACCCAACCGCCGCATCCACGATCGCCTCAGCCGCTACGGGCGAACAACCCGCCAACTGGTCACCCACCTCACCGGGCGCCACCTCCATGATCAGCGTGAACGCACCCGACCCGGCATCGAACACAACATGACGACACCGAGGATGGGGAACCTCGACCAACGTCGACAGATCCGCGTAGAAGCCGGCTTCGAGCTCATACGTGCGGTGCATCGCCGCCGCCTGCCGACTCGCCTCCTCCACCGCCGGGATCTTCGCCACCAGTCGGCGCGGCAACTCCGCATCGTCAACATCCCAGGTCAACTCGAGCAACAAGCTGAGCGCCACCTGACCAGTGCCGATCCGTGTCGCCTCAACCGAGGTCACGCGAGCACCGTCGACGGCGAGCACCCGAGTGAGGTACTCGGCATCCAACTCCTCGACGGTCGTCGCTAGCCCCGCGGCCATGAGGCACCGTACCCCGAGGTGGATATCCCCTCGCTCGTTCGAACCCTGTGACAACGTGACCCCATGGGCCACGGCCACAGCCACGGAAACGAAGACGCCGATCCCCCCGCCCTCCATCGCATCGCCTCAATCGCGCTCTGGCCCGCGGTCGCGGTGGTCGGCGTGCTCACCCTCGTCGCCCTCACCCTGATTTGGCCGTCAGGTGACAGCAACTTCGAAGACCCACTGCTGCTCGACGCCGATCCGATCTCGGCCACCGTGGTCTCCGACCAACTCGTCCCCTGCTACTACGACGCCAGCCAAGACTGCCGACTGATCGGCTTCGAGATGCTCGACGGCCCCTTCGAAGGTGAGTTCGGCACCATCGAACAGGGCACCACCAGCCCTCTCGACGTCGGTGACGGCGTCATCGTCGTCGCCTACGAATCCGCCGACGGCGAGGTGCAGTTCTCGTTCCAGGACTACCGACGCGGCTGGCCGATGATCATCCTCGTCGCGCTTTTCGTCGGCGCCGTGCTCACCCTCGGGAGGTGGCGAGGCATCGGCGCGATCGCCGGACTCGGATTCAGCCTGATCGTGATCACCGGCTTCACCCTGCCCGCCATCCTCGACGGCACCAACGCGGTCACCGTCGCCCTCGTGACCGCCTCGCTCATCGCCTTCGCCGCGCTGTTCCTCGCCCACGGATTCGAGATCGCGACCGCCGTCGCCCTGCTGTCCACCTTCGGCAGCCTCGTCATCACCGCCGTGCTCGCCCGCATCTTCGTCGGCGTCACCTCACTCACCGGGCTCACCGACGACTCAAGCGTGCTCCTCGGCGGACTCGACAACTCGATCGACCCGCGCGGCATCCTCCTCGCCGGCATCGTCATCGGCGCCCTCGGCGTGCTCGACGACGTCACCGTCACCCAGGTGTCCGCCGTGTGGGAACTGAAACGCGCTCGGCCCGAGATGACCACTGTCGAACTCATGCGGCCGGCACTGCGCATCGGGCGCGACCACATCTCGTCGACGGTCAACACCCTCTTCCTCGCGTACGCCGGCGCTGCCCTCCCGCTCCTGCTGCTCTTCACCGAAGCCGGCCAAGGAATCACCGGAGTGCTCACCCGCGAAGTGGTCGCCACCGAGATCGTCCGGGCACTCGTCGGCTCGATCGGACTCGTCGCCTCCGTGCCGCTATCGACCTGGCTGGCCGCCGTTGTCGTGTCCGGCGAACCCGCCCGTCACCGGCACTGAACGAACTCAGGCGCGATCGGCGTTACGCCGAATCTCCTCGACGATCTCCGGGATGCGGTTCGTCGGCAGATCGTGCCCCATGTCGGGGAACTCGATAAGCCGCGCGCCCGGCACCGCCTTGGCCGTCGTGCGACCCCCGCTCGGCGTCACCAACGGATCGACCATGCCGTGCACGACCAGCGTCGGACACTTCACCGATGCCAACAGCGGCGTCCGGTCGCGACTCGCGAAAATCGCCGCCGTCTGACGAGCCGTGCCCTGCACCCGGATCGACCGTTCCACACCGGCCTCGATCCGCTGACGGGCCACCGCCTCGTCATATGTCGGACCCGAGATCCACTGCCAAATCTTCATCGAGTTATCGACCACCGACGATGGATTCGACGGGTCAGGGTCACCAAGGCGCGTGATGCGCCACGACAACGACGGCTTCGCCAACCCATGACGACGATCACCGGTGTGCGACATGATCGACGTGAGCGACAACACCCGATCCGGCCAACCGATCGCGATCTCCTGCGAGATCATCCCGCCCATCGACATGCCGACCACATGCGCGCGATCAATACCGAGATGGTCGAGCACACCGACCGCGTCGCTCGCCATATCGCTCAGCGAATACGGCGCCTTCACCGGCCGGCCGAGCATCGCTTTCACCACCGCCGAACGGGCCAGACCCTCGCCCGACATCTCCGTCGACAACCCGATGTCGCGGTTGTCGGGAGCGATCACCCGGAAACCGGCGGCGACGAGATGCTCGATCAGCTCCGGCGGCCAATCGGTGAGCTGCCCGCTGAGACCCATCACCAACAGCAACGGATCACCGCTGCCGTACTCCTCAAACTCGATGGTGATGCCGTTGACCGCTGCCTGTGCCATGTCGACAGGCTAGGAGCCTTCGACAAGTACGGTGGTCTCCAACCCCTATGGCCAAGTTCACCAAGCGCAGCGCGAAGGACCTCGAGAAAATGGCGGGATTCCGCAAGCGGACCACGAAAGACCTCGAGTGGATCACCTCCACCATGAAATCTCTCGAGCAGCGGGTGGGGCGCCTCGACGCCGAACGATCCGAACTCGCCGACCGACTCCAAGAGATCGCCGACCGCGCCGAGGCGATCGATGTCCGCCTCACCACCGTCAGCACCGAAATCGCCCGTCAGATCGACGAACTCGGCAACGAGGTGAGCCGCGACGATTCAGCCGGTGTCGACAGTGACGCGGTCGCTGAGATCTTCACCGAACTGCGCGACGGCCAAACCCGCCTCGCCAACGAGCAGGCCCGCTACCAGATCGCCTTCCGCCAGGATCTCGCCAACCTCGTCGAACAACTTCGCCGAAGCTGAATGCCCGTCAGTCGAGGGTGGCCAGCGCCGCGCGGATGAACTCCTCCGCCTGCTGGATCGTCGCCTGGTAGGCACCGAGATCACCGGCGCGTAGTTGCTCATCGGCAAGGGCGAAGAGCGCCTCAGCCTGCAACAACAACTCCGCCGTGGTCGCGCGCTCATCAGGAGTGGCCGGCACCTCAAGTCCGCCCTCGGCTGGCTGATCGGCACCACTGTCAGTGGCACCCGAGTCGGACTCGGCGTCGCCAGCGGTCACCGGCTCGGCCGGTTCGCCGTCGACGAGATCCTCCTCGGCGATCACACGCTCGGGCAGATCGGCATCGAAGCCCGGGAAGAGATCGGAGAGTGCTTCGCGAAGACTCGACGCGAAGGTCGCCCGGTTGTCGTGGGAAACGATCACGAAGCGGTACTCCGTTACCCCGTCGATCGAGACATAGAACGGGCGCACATAAATCAGCCCATCGGCCACCGGCAGAATCTGCATATCACCGAAGAGCACATCGGTGCCGCTCTCCTCGTTGTCCTGGAACGAGATCTCACGAGAGATCAACTGCTCCGACTCGGCCTGAGTGGCCACGCGCAACGGACCGGACGGCAGCGACTCCTGATCGACCACGTAGGTGATCAGGCGTCCGTAGGAGTCGGGGTCACTCGACGCCGTCATGTAGGCCTGCAGCTCGGTGCGTCGGTCATCGGTAGAGAACGGCACGAACGGACGAAGGATGACGAACTGCTGCTCTCCACTGTCGCGGTCGCGGAAGAGCGTGTAATACGGCACGAACCGCTCGGAATTGGTCTCGAGAGCGAACTCGTCGCCCGTACCAAGACCACCCGACACCGACGACACCACCGTGCCACGCGGCTGGATCGAGGGAGCCTGCGCAACCGACCAGGCACCGGTCCGCTGGAAGAAGTCCTCCGGCGCGATCTGGTACTTCGAATAGAGATCGGTCTGGACCCGGAACAGATCCTCCGGGTAGCGCAGGTGCTCGCGCAACTCGGCTGGCATTTCAGCCAGCGGAGTGAACAAATCAGGGAACGCGCCCGACCAGGCATCGAGAATCGGATCGGCATCGTCGACCACGTAGAAGGTGGCTTCACCGGTGTAGGCGTCAACCACGGCCTTCACTGAGTTACGCACGTAGTTCGCGCTCCGGTCAAGACCGGTGCTGCGGCTGAGCTGCACATTGCCGATGCTCTGCGCGTACGGATAATTGGAGGTCGCCGTGTAGGCGTCGATCACCCACACCACTCGGCCATCGACCGCCACCGGATACGGGTCGCCGTCGTAATCGAGGAACGGCGCGAGTTTCTCAACGCGCTCTTGCACATCACGCACCAGCAACAACTGCGAATCCGAGTTGATAGCCCCCGAGCCCAAGATGTTGTAGTCGAGGAACGCAAGCGCCGTGATCGCCCGACGGACCGCGCTGCGCATCTCGATTCCCGCACGCCCGGAGTAGGCGCTGCCATCCCCGCACTGGCTCTCCATGACATCGGTGTTTGCCACCGCATACCCAGTCAGCGCAGGCGAGAAATACAGCTCGGGGCGGTCCACCTCGAGGGTGCGGTAGTCGGGACGCAACGACGTGGTCACGCGGCTCACCGGCGCCATAACCAAACCGCACCCGCGGGTCGACACGAGATGCTGGCCCTGCCACGAGTTGTTCGGGATGCCGGCGAGATCGAGTTCACGAGCGGCGACAAGGACCTGTTCGAGCTCGCCGTCGACGAGGTAGCGATCAATGTCGAGGTCGTCGATCTGCAGCCCAGCTACCTCGCCGCGGTCGATCGCGAAACGCGAGAGCAACAGGCCAGGAGTGAGCAGGCGGACGTTCTCGATGGGTTCGAGGTCTCCCTCCACCTCAGCGGTGGTGAGCGAGGAGAATTCGATCTCGCGGGTCTCGACCGCATCGAGACCCATCGCGGCCCGTGTCGCGAGCACATTTCGCTCGATATACGGAGCCTCTCGCTCCTCCTGGTTGGGACGCACCACGAGGGACTGCACGACCGATGGGTAGATCACGCCACCGACGATCGACACCACGAGCCACAGGGCCGAGGCGAGGAGAGGCAACCTCCAACGGTCGGTGCGAATCGCCGTGAGGTACAGCAGACCAGTGAGCACCGCGATCAACGTGAGCAGCATCAATGCTGGGAGTTGCGCGTTGACGACGGTGTAGGTGGCGCCCTGCACGAAGCCGCGTGTCTCGTTGGTGAGCGCGAATCGGCTCAGCCAGTAGTCACCGGCCTTCAGCAGCGCCAGCACCGCGAGGAGGGCTGCCGCGTGCACCTTCGTGGCGCGGCGAATCGTCGGCACATTGCCGGTGATCATCACCCCGCCGTTCAGCAGATGAGCCAACAAGGTGAGCAACAGCACCACGATCGCTGCCGCGTACAGCCAATCGAGAGCGAACGACAGGAACGGCAATTGGAACACGTAGAACCCGACATCGGCGCCGAACTGCGGATCGTCGACACCGAAGTCGCGTGAGTTCCTAAAGAGCAACCAGTCCTGCCACTGCTGGGTGGCCGGCAACGAGAGCATCAGCCCGAGGAACACGGCAGTGCCGTAGCGCACCAGTCGGAGACGACGGCCGAACACCTGATGGAACCGCTCGACGTACGGGTGGACATTCGCTGGGAACACGCTCGGTGCGAACCGGTCGGAGAGCCAGAGGTTGACCAGCGCCAACAACACGAAGAAACCGAAGAAGATGCCGAACAACGTCAACTTCGGAAGCAACTGGCCCCAGAACACATCGGTGCGACCGAGGCCGTCGTGCCAGAGGTAGTCGAGGTAGAAGCCGGCAACACCGCGGCCGAACACCACCACCAAGAAGAAGATCGCGCCGAGCGCGATGAGGGCAATACGACCACGCGAGCGGCCGCCCGGCGTTGGTCTCGGGAGGTCTGAGGGGGGACGCATGTCCCCCAAAACCCTACCGGCCGTCTGGCACGAGGCGACAGCGACAGCCCGGATGCGCCGGGCCGTTCACATGGCCGGTCGGGAACGGCTCACCGGCCGTCACCGGAGCCGCGAGCGAGTTGTCCTCGCAATCGGGACACGCCTTCGCGCCGGGCGCAACCACCCAACGGAGACGCGCGCCCTTCGGCGCAGCCGCGACCACCGCCGCCAAGCGCGCCTGCCACAGCGCATCACCGACGCGGTCGTCGATCACCTTGGTCTTCACGTCGCGGTAGACCGCGCGCACCTTGGCCGAGATCTCGTCGTTGTCCCCGGCTGCCGCCCCGACCGCCGCGCCGAGCCGTTCGCGCAACACCGCCACGATCCCCTCCGAGATCGACTCGATCGCCTCGGTGCGGATCCGCTTCAGCGTTCGCGCCGCCGGCTTCGAGCCCCCGACCGTTGACGCCCCCGACACCGCGGCGGCATCGATCTCATCGGTGACCGTCGACGTGTAAGACGCGGCATGCTCCACATCGGTCGGCACCAGGTCGCCAAGATCGTTCACCTTCGCCTTGCCGCGAAGGGTCTCGAGAGCGGCGTTCTGCTCATCGGCGAGCACGCGCTTCACCTTCTTGGAGGCCGCCGCCACCAGCTCGTCAAAAACGGCTGCCTCAGCATCGGGCTCATCACCCGAGTCGTCGGTGTCCGCATCGTCAACTGACTCGTCAGTCATCTCACTGGCCGAGCCATCGCCCCCATCAGCCGAACCATCATCGGCCTCAGCGCCCTCGCGGAGCCGTGCGAAAATGTCATCCACCGACGACTCGGCGGCCGGCTCGCCCCCGGCGAACAGCGGAACCACCTTGGCGCCCTCGCCTCCATCATCCGACGAGTCATCACCAGACGAATCGGTGTCGACCGCTTGAGCCTCCGACTCGACGGCCTCCATCACCGCCGTCGCATCCACGATCGGCGGGATCGACACCTCGCCGTCATCGAGATCATCAGCCGCCGCGTCGTAGATCGCCCCAGTGCCCGACGACACCACCGGCTCAGGCTCCGGCGCGTCGAGATCAACATCGAAGCCCGTCGGGCGCACCGTGGCCGCGACCGTGTCGATCGTCGAGCGCGCCCGCTCGATCGCCTCCGTCAGCCGACGCTGCTCCACCTCAGCCTCGCGGAACCACTGCCGAGCATCCGCTTTGCGCCGCTTGATCGCCGCCTCAAGTTGCTCCTGATGAGACCGCGCCTGATCGAGCAGCTCACGACCCTCGCGCTTGGCCGTCTCGATCTCCTGCGACGCAGCGGCCGCCGCCTCGCTCCGCCGACGCGAAGCATCCTCCTCAGCAGCCTCCCGAAGCCGAGCCGCTTCCGCCGTCGCCTCATCAACCAGTTCGGAGGCCACCTGCTCGGCCCGCGCGCGGATCTGCGTGGCTGCCTCGCGGGCCGCGCGCAACACGCTCGCTGTCTCATCACCGAGCATCCGCGCGACCGTCTCATCATCAAGTTGGCTGAGATCCGAGCCCGCGCTTCGGGCTGCGGCCAGCTCGCTCTCACTCCGGGAGAGCCGCGTGCGCAACCGCTCCAACTCGCCCCCGACCGCGGTCAGGAACGTGCGCACCTCATCAGGGTCGAACCCTTTACGTGCGGAGGAGAACCCGGCGGACGCAACCGCCGCCGGATCCGAAGGATCGGGACGCGGACTGGTGGCCATGTTCCGAGCGTAGGTTGCGCACGAAGTCCGGTCGCGTCAATGCGCGCGCCGAGCGACGGTCACGGATCGATCGGATCGCCGCCGAGGTCGACCAGCACCTCGAGCGCCTCATCGAGGGTCGCCACCGGGATGATCTGGAGATCCGGAGCCGCAGCCCGAGCCGCTTCGATGTCGTCCTCGCGCTGCGCCGCGGGCACCAAGAACACCTCGATGCCGGCCTGATCGACCGCGGAGGCCTTCTGGCGAAGTCCGCCGATCGCGCCAACCGAGCCGTCGAGATTGATCGCGCCGGTCACCGCGACCTGCGTCGACCCCGTCAACTCCCCGGGCGACAACTCGTCGATCAACGTCAACGTGAACGCCAGCCCCGCCGACGGCCCACCGATCGAACCGGTGTCGATATCGACCGTGAACGGCAACTCGATACGGCGCGTGTCGAACGGGATGAACCCGACGATCGTGCGATCCGGTTCGTCGGGCACCGAGATCAGTTCCACCTCAGCCTCGAACGGATCGGAACCACGGCGCTCCACCCGAACCGACAGCAGATCACCCGGCGATCGGTCAGCGAGCACCTCGATGAGATCGTCGACGCTCTCCAAACGCACCCCATCGGCGACCAGCAGGCGATCACCCGGGTCGAGAATCTCGTCCGACGGCGCCGTCGACAAGCACTCGCCATCAGCGGCCCGCTCAAGGCACACCATCTCCTGAATCAGCACATCACCGGGCAACAGTTGCGCCTCGAAACCGAGCCGGGTCAACGCCACATACTGAGCGACCTGCCCAGCGGTGCGCATCGACTCGAGCGAGAACACCCGTCGTTGATCCGGGGTTTGGAAACCGAACCGGTCCTCCTCGGTGAGCAACTGGAACGCGACCTCGTCGCGACCAACCCACCACGACAACGCAGACTGGCGCGGCTCAGTGATGGTCACGAAGTTGAACGAGCCGTCACTCGGGAACTGCTCAGGCAACTGCCCGAATGGCGCTGAAATCGACAACCGCTCAGCCACCGGCTGCGCCGACGCTGGAACCCGCGCGTACGGGGCCGGCTGCATCTCGTCGAGTCGCGTGTTGAGTTTCGATGCCACCCACGACGACGGAACAAGCGCGGCCGCGACGATCAACAACGGCACGAGCAGCGACACCACGACAAGCGGCACCGACCACAGCGGTGTCCGGCCCACGGTTACGCTCGTCGTCACGGTGTCGTCATCCATCGCAATCTCCGTCGACGAGCTCACCGTCCGCGCGGCGGGAATCGTCGCGCTCGCGGTGCTCGGTCTGCTACTCGCCGGTTGGCGCAAGCCTGCCAGAGCATCGGTGCGACGACCACGCGGACCCTTCGGTGGATATATCGGGGTGCCCGTCACCCAAGAACCCACCACCCTCTACCGGCGACCCGGCCCCATCCGCCGAATCTGGGCGCTCGCCGCCGCCACTGGACTTAGCCTGCTCACCGGAGCCCTCATCGCCGTGCTCGTCGCTTTCGCCGCCGTTTACGGCGTGATCACCCTGACCGACCTGCTCAGCCGATGACCGACAGCGAACGATCCTCACGTCGCCGCGAGGTCACCCTCGCCGGTCACCTCGGCGACCGCACCACCGCCGAAGCCGCGCTCGGCGACACCGATGAAGCGATCCGCGAACTCGCCCTCGGCGCGATGGAACGACTCGGCGCACTCGACGACCACCAAGTCAGCCGCATGATCAACGACCCGTCGATCAGGGTTCGCCGGCGACTCGCCGAGATACTCGCCGCCCACTCCGACGTCGACCCGACGTCGCTGCTGCACGACCCGGACCCAACCGTGATCGAAGTGGCCGCCTGGGCGATGGGTGAACGCGAACAGGTCGACGACTCGACCCTCGACCGGCTGATCGCCCTCGCCACCGAGCACACCGACCCACTCGTGCGAGAGTCGGCGGCCGCGGCGCTCGGTGCGATCGGCGACTCTCGAGGGCTGCCAGCGATCCTCGCCGCCTGCGACGACAAGCCCGCTGTCCGTCGTCGGGCCGTCCTCGCCCTCGCACCCTTCGAAGGGCCCGAGGTGGAGGCGGCCATCGACCGCGCGCTCAACGACCGCGACTGGCAGGTGCGTCAATCAGCTGAGGATCTCCGCCGGTTCGACGGCCTCATCGTCGAATGAGTTGAACCCGTTCAGACGCCAGCCGGTTCGAGCTCGTCACTCGGCTCGTCGCTCGGCTCATCCCCGGAAGAGATGACCGCGTTGTCGATCGACGGCTCGGCGTAGGTCGGGCCCTCCACGTTGAGACGCGGCAACACCCGGTCGAGCCACTTCGGGATCCACCAGTTGCGAGCACCGAGCAACTCCATGGTCGCCGGCACCAACAACATGCGGACCAACGTCGCGTCGAGCAGCACGGCCACCGCGAGACCGACACCGAAGAGCTTCACAATTCGATCGTCCTCAAGGAGGAAGGCGCCGAACACGACGACCATGATCGCCGCCGCCGCCGAGATCACCCGAGCCGTCGCGGCCAGACCGTCGGCCACCGAGTTGGCGGCGTCACCGGTGCGGTCGAACTCCTCCTTCACTCGCGACAGCAAGAACACCTCGTAATCCATCGAGAGCCCGAACACGATCGCGAACAGCATCATGGGCACGAACGGTTCGATCGGAGCCGGCTCGACGCCGAACACCCCCGACAGCCATCCCCACTGGAAGATGGCGACCACGATGCCGTAGGCCGAGGCGATCGAGAGCACGTTCATGAGCACCGCCTTGAGCGGCACCAGCACCGACCGGAACACCATCGTCAACAACAGGAACGACACTCCGAGCACCGCACCGAAGAACACGAGCAGGCGCCCACCGAGATAGTCGGTGAAGTCGATGTTTGCCGGGACCGCGCCGGTCAGGTTCACCGTCAACGTCGAACCCACGATCGCCGACGGAACCACCTCCGAGCGGAGCCGCGCGACCGTGGCCTCGGTGACCTCGTCTTGAGGCGAGGTAGTCGGGATGATCTGGATGAGGAAGGCCTCCGAGGCCGACGGATCGTTGAAGTCGCTCGGGAACGGCTGACCGACACGGTCGACACCGGGATCGGCCGCAAGAGCATCAGGCAGGGCCGCGATCACCGGCAAATCGGCCGGTGAACCCGGCTCGACCGTGAGGAGGAACGGGCCGTTGAAACCAGGACCGAAGCCCTCAGCCACGAGGTCGTAGGCGCGCCTCGCCGACGTCTCCTCCGACAGGTTCCCCTCATCGGAAAACCCGAGCCGCAGCGAGAACACCGGCAGCATCAGCAGCACCAGCGCGCCTCCACCAAGGAACACGAAGGTCCACGGCCGAGCCTGGATCACCCGGCTCCAGCGGTAGGCGGTGGTCTCTCGAAGCGGACGCTCGCGCCGTGCCGGAACGGCCCGTCGCAGCGGTCGCACAAAGAGGCTCGCCGCGAAGGTCGCGAGGGCGAGCACCGCGCCGATCGTGGAGAGCGCCGACACGCCGAGACCGACGCCAAGCAGAGCGATAGCCACGAAGCCCGCCGTCACCAGACCACGCCAACGAGTGACCTCGACCTTGGAATGGAACAGGCCGAGAAGCGCCGGCAACAAGGTGATCGAAGCCACCAGGGTCACCGCGACCGTCGTCGCCGCCGCGATACCGAGACCGGACACGAACCCGAGACCGATCACGAGCATGCCGAGCAGCGAAAGCACCACGGTGATGCCAGCGAATACGACCGCGCGACCCGAGGTGTCGAGCGCGCCCATCGTCGCCTCGAGTGGCGACCGGCCTTGGCGGGTCAGTTCGCGGTAGCGGGTGACCATGAAAAGCACGTAGTCGATGCCGACGCCGAGACCGATCATGACGCCGATGAACGGGGCGAACTCGGGAATCGAGACCGCGTTCGAGAGCAGGCTGACCGCCCCAAACCCGCCCGTGCCGACACCGGCCAGAGCGACACCGATCGGAAGACCCATCGCCATCACCGAGCCGAACGACACGATCAGGATGACCACGGCGAACGCGAGACCGATCAACTCGGACTTCGGCGGCTCGAACTCGGCGAAGATCGCCCCACCGATCTCCGTCGTGACGCCGTCAACGGCGGGCTCGAGATCGCGGATCTCCTCAGCGATCACGGCGGCGCGGGCCTGGTCGACATCACGGGCGAGGTTGAGCTGGGCGTAGGCGATACCACCATCAGGGGCGATCTGGCCCTGCCCAAGCGGCTCATACGGCGACACGACCGACACGCCATCGATCTCATCGATCGCCTCGAAGAACGACGTCATCTCCGCCACCACCGTCGCGTCTTGAACGCCGTCCTCGGCGAGGAACACGAGCGAGCCACCGAAAGCGCTGCCCGCCCCCGGGAAGTTCTCGTTGAGCACATCGAAGCCCGTCGAACTCTCCGACTCGGGGGTCGAGAACTCGCCGGAGAAGCCGGACCCGATCGCGCCAGCCAGAGCGTTGATGCCGACCAGAGCGACAATCCAAGCGATGAGGATGAACAGGCCGTGCTGGAACGACCAGCGAGCGAGGGATCGGTACACGGAGGACCTTCGTTTCGATTGGGGGGCGGAATCTCGGTTCGCAATAACGCTACGAACTGGTAGCGTTTCTATCGGCGGTGTCGCTCAGCCGCAACTTGAACGACTCCAGTACGAACGCACCGCACACCGGCGCTATTCCGACACCGAAGGTGACCAATGCCACGACCGCTCAGCACCAGCGCCCGAGCCAAGCTCCTCGACGCCGCCCGAGGACTCGTTGCCGAAGGCGGACCCGCCGCTGTCACCGTCGACGCGGTCGCCAAACGATCAGGCGTCGCCAAGACCACTCTCTACCGGCACTTCAAAAACGGCCACGACCTCACTGTCACCGCGCTCCGCGACCTCCCCGCCTCCATTGAGACACCCGACACCGGCGACCTCCGCGACGACCTTGTGGAACTGGTCTGCCGGTTCACGCAACTCGTCAGCGGCCCCGAGATGCGTCGCATGTTCCTCTCGGTGCTGTCGCACGCCACCGACGATCCCGACTTCGCCGATATCCACGACGTCCTGCAAAAAGAACGACGGCAGCCCGTCATGGAGGTGCTCGAACACGCTCACTCCCGCGGCCAACTGGCACCCGGGCTCGACCCCGAACTCGCCGCCGATCTCATCGAGGGCCCGTTCGTGATGCGCCGGCTCGTCATCGGCGCACCCACCGAGCGTCACGACATCGAGCGAATCATCGACGCGCTACTCCCCGCGCTGACCTGCGATCGATAACCGGCAGCACGACTGGACCGCCCACGGCTCTGTGCCTGCGGTCACAGGGTTCGGCCTCGCCGACGCAAACCCCCCCAACCCTCCAAGGAGAACCATGAACATCAACAGGAAATCGATAGACGATTGAGAAACAGTCGGTAGGAACTCTTCATACGGTCCCCCTATGCCCAAATTCCACACATCACGCATAGAGAAGACTCTGGTCGGTGCCGTACTCGCCGCCACCACCCTCGGCTTCGGCACTACCGCCCTCGCCGATTCCTCCGACACCATCATTGAGAACGGATTAGCGAGCAGCGACCTGTCGACCCTCATGACCGCGCTCTCGGCGACCGGCCTCGACGCCCCATTCGATAGCTGCGACGACGCCCCGATGACCGTCTTCGCGCCGACTAACGACGCCATCAACGAGGCCCTCGCCGCCCTCGGTCTGACCGCAGCCGAACTGCTCGCCGACACCGATCTCGCCACGACTATCCTCACCTACCACGTCGTGCCCGGCACGGTGATGGCCGCTGACGTCGTCGAACTCGACTCGGCCACCACCCTCCAAGGTGGCGACATCTCCATCGCCGTCAGCGGAGGGAACGTCGTGCTCAACGGCTCAGCCACCGTCGTCACCGCCGACATCGAGTCGTGCAACGGTGTGGTCCACGTGATCGACGCCGTCCTGCTCCCCCAGTCGCTGCCCGCCACGGGCACCGACTCGCGTGACATCGCGATCCTCGCTATCGGCATCGCCATGCTCGGCACCGTCGCCCTCGGCGTCTCCCGCCGTCGCGTCACCGTCTGATACCGAGCACCTAGCACTGGCCGCGGCCGGGGAACCCTCCGGGGTGACCCGGCCGCAGTCATGTCCGGGCTGAGCCAAACGCGCCGATGATCATCACCACGCCCACGATGACGAAGGGCGCAGTTGCACCGACTCTGATCGCTCGGGCAGGAATTCGTGCGGCGAGCACACCAATAAGAAGTGTCGGCAACGCCTCACCGATCAGCGCCCCCTCCGCGACACTCAGCAGATGCACGAAGGCGGTCGCCAGCGTGATCCCCGCCAGAACCGTCGATGCCCGATGACGCGCCG
>JAFMMJ010000093.1 GCA_017859785.1 Ilumatobacteraceae bacterium | reverse complement strand
GCCGGGCCTTTGTCGTTTCTGCGTGTCGGCGGTCAGGGGAGGGTGAGCGTGGCCGACGACATCGTGTAATCGCGATCGCCCATCGCGTTCGGCGCGACGGCCAGCACCAGCAGCCAGTTCCCGTTCTCGTCCTCCACGCCAGTCGGATCGAGATACGACATGTCGAGCGATGAGAGCGGTGCCGGGTCGACGGTCCACGTGATCCCATCGGGTGAGGTGCCGACATGGATCGCCTGCGGCGACGCCGGCAGATTCTCCGGCGAGGTCGACATGACCGCCAACCAGTCGCCGTCGGCGGCCCGCAGCACCTCGAAGTCGACGTATCCCCCGGTGGTGCGATCGCCATCATCACGAACAAACTCAGTGCCAGTGCCGTCGGTCGAGGTGGCGCTCACGATGCGCTCGCTCGCCCGACCGTCACCGGGCTCCACCCAGTACAGGCGCACCAGACCCTCGGGGGTAACCACGGCGTCGGGCACACCCCAAGCCATCGCCCCTTCGCTCGAGATGCCAAGGGAGGTCTGCCCGCTGAGGGTGAGGCCGTCGGCAGAGATGAGCGCGGTGTAAATCACCTTGTCGTTGGTGTTCGGATCGAATTCGACGAGGTAGGCGCGACGTTCACCGGCCGGCGTATTGAGGATCGTCACATCCGAGACCCGTTGGATCGCACCCTGGCGCTCACAGACCAAATCAGCCGAGCAGAGATCTACCGCGGTGCCGCCCGCCTCCATCGATGCGTAGAAGAGACGGAGCGTGCCGTCCTCGTTGCGCTCCATGTGCGGGCTCACCCCGCTCGTGCCGAGATCGGCGATGTCGGTGAGGGTCGGACGCGGAGCCTCCGTGGTGGTCGGCGCCGGTTCGGGTTCGGGGGCGGGCTCTGGTGCCGGTTCGGGAGCAGGCGCGGGTTCCGTGGCAGGTTCGGGGGCTGGCTCAGGTTCCGGGGCCGGCTCGGCAGCGGGTGTTTCGGGTTCTGCTTCCGCGGGTGGCGAAACGCTGTCCGATGAGGAGCAGGCAGCGATCAGGAGCGCGAGTGAGATGGGTGCGAGGGTGCGGCGCATCCCTTAATCATGACAGAAGCCACGGTTTTGATGCCCAGTCGCTCACGACCGCAACCTCCGTCGGCATCGTGACCCAACGTGTGGGACCTCCCTGATCAGTCGTCGACCGGCCCCTCATAGCGAGAGAAGTCGACGGCCTCATTGGATTCGGCCCCGCCGCTCTCGGCGGAGTCGTGGAGTCGATGAAGCTCATCAACCCACAGGTCCAGCACCACATCGGCGGTGGTCATGTTTCGCAGGTGTCCTCCGGAGCTCCGGTCATCCGCGATGCCATGAAGGTGAATCCCCGGAATCGTGTCGCCCGTCGTCGCGTCCGGGAAACGGAACCCGACCATCGTGCCGGTCCACGAGTCGAACCGGAATCGCGCCTCATCATCGATGATCTCGCCGAGAGTCTCCCCTTCGTAGGTGGGCGAGGCAACGGTTCTCAACACCACATCACGGAAGGTTCCGGTGAGCCGCAGCGCGCAGACCACCTCCTCATGATCGATGTGGTGGCGAGCCAAGTACGTGTCGATCACGCCGAGCAGGCCGTCGACGTCGACTCCCGCGCCGACCGTGACCCGGTGACGCCGACCGCCGTGAGCGGCGATACCGAAGGCGACGGTCTCCTCGATGTCGACTGCGACGGGTGTCCCGTCAACCGGTACCCGCCAGGTGACGCCGTCGAGGCTGACGACCTCGCCGGCGAGGTCGTGCATCACACCGATGCCGAGAAGACTGCCGTCGAACTCGTCTCGAACGGTGGCCGCCGCGGAGTAGTCGCCGGCGAAGAGTCGGCCCGCGCTCCGAACTTGATCGACATGGCCGTGATGGGCGAATCGCTCATGGAAGCTCTCGCGCAGATGCCGAAGGACGCTGTCGTGCATGGGCCGAACTTACGGCACTGTCGGTCCGGCGAGTCCGCTCCGACGGGTTGCGAGAAAGGAATTCGCGTGGATGGGACACCCGCGGTTTCCAGCGCGCCCGTAGGGATTCGAACCCCAAACCTTCTGATCCGTAGTCAGATGCTCTATCCGTTGAGCTACGGGCGCTTCGTCGGGAAGTGTAGGCGCATCCTCGCCCAACGGCACCCGGTCGCCTCGAGGCGTCACGCCCACGGGTTACGGTCGACCCATGCCATTGATCACCTATTGGAAGAAGGCGGTGCTCGAGAACTACGTCACCTTCTCGGGCCGGTCGAACCGTCCCGAGTTCTGGTGGTTCATCCTTGCTGTCATCCTGGTCAACCTTGCTTTGTCGCCGATCCCGATCATCTCCAACATCTGGGGAATCGGCATGCTGCTTCCGCAGTTCGCCGCCTCGTTCCGCCGTCTCCACGACACCGGACGATCCGGTTGGTGGCTGCTGCTCTGGCTGGTGCCGATCATCGGATGGATCATCCTCATCGTCTGGCACGCCTCGTCTGGCGACGGCGGCCCCAACAAATACGGCTCGCCCTCCGGCGCGCCCGCGGCACCGAGTGGCAGTCCATTGCCTCCTCCTCCGCCGCCTCCGGTCTGACGCGCCGGCTCAGAGCTGCCAAGGGCGCCAGCCGCCAGCCCGCTGATACAGGGCGTAGGCGGCGCGGGCATTCGTCCGAGCATCAAAGAGTTGGTTGCGGTCGGTCACGCCGATGCCAGCAAGCCAGCCGCGGTGCACGTTCCAATAGATCTGGAACAGACCGAGACAGCACCAGTTCTCGACCGTCGCGATGTGGTTGCTCTCGCGCCAGGCGATACGCACCGCCTCGTCCTCGAGATCGTCAGGCCAGATCTCGCGGATGATCGCCTCGGCCTCCGTTCGGCTCGGCGCCGGTGGTTTGGCGACCGTGGTCGTAGGAGGCGGTGTCGTTGTAGCCGGCACCGAGATACGCGCACCGGGCGGCAGGCAGATCTCCTCGCCCGGATGAATCAACGTTGACGAGTTCGCTCCGTTGGCCGCGAGCAACGCGCTCGTGGTTACGGACGCCCGATCGGCGATGAGACTCCACGCATCGCCCGACCGCACGGTGTAGGCGTCGCCGCATCTCGGTGTGGCGACCGCGGGTGATGACGGGGCGGGAGTGGTCGCGCCGACGGGCAGGCAGATCTCGTCACCGGGATGTATGACCGAGTCCGAGGTCGCCGCGTTCACGTTGAGCAGCGCGCGCGTCGACACCGACGCCCGGTCGGCGATCAGACTCCACGCGTCCCCCGACCGCACGGTGTACGACTCTCCGCAATCCGGCGTGTTGCTGACGGTCGGTGCTTCGTTGGCTACGACGGCGCTCACCGTCTCGGAGCCTTCGGGGACGGTGGCGATCGGCAGTGAGGTCGGGTCGATGGTGACAGCGGTGACCGCTTCGACGATCGCGGGTGGCAGGTCGGCCTCGGGGGTCTCCTCGACGGGCTGGGCTGGCTCCTCGATCGGAGCAGCGGCCTCGGCCACCGGGGCGAGTGTCTCCTCGGCCTCGTCGCGGGAGGCCCACACGATGGGCACGATCAGCAGTCCGATGAGCACGATCGCCGCGACCCGAGTGACGAACGGGTCGAGAGCGCCGAATCCGAGCCGCTCGGAGATGCTCGCCATCGCGTCGGTGTCGTCGTCGTGGAAGCGGGGTTCGGCCGGAGCGCGCTCGGGGGCCGGCTCCAGTTCGGGCCACTCCCCGAGGTCACCCCAGAACTCATCCTGGAGCGGATCGTCCGCGGGGTCCTCGGCCGCAGTGTTCAGGTCTGCGCCGGCCTCCGACGGGAGACCGTGATCTCGACGACGCGGGGTCGGTCGGCGTCTAGGACCGGACCGCATGGGTCCAGTTTCGTCGTTTCGTCATCATTTCGCAACAATTGGCCGTGCGCCTGCGGCGATGCGAAGTCGACTCTGGGGCTGGAACGCGATCGTGCCGGACCCGAGGGCCCGGCACGTCGACTGGCGGAGAGGGTGGGATTTGAACCCACGGATCATTTGCATGATCAACGCCTTAGCAGGGCGCCCCATTCGGCCGCTCTGGCACCTCTCCAGCACCGGCGAGTGTACCGGTCATGTCAGGTTGGCCATCCGGGCCCACCGACGCGGACGCGAGTCACCGGTAGGTTTGACGACGGAACGGTGGCAGAGCGGACAAATGCAGCCGCCTTGAAAGCGGCCGGCCCACAAGGCCCGGGGGTTCGAATCCCTCCCGTTCCGCTCAGGCGGTCGACCGTCGCTGGTCAGACGCCGGTGATGTCGATGCCCATCAGCTCGCTGAATCGGCGGGCGTAGTCGGCGTCATCGGCGATCGATCCGAGCCCCACCCAGTCGGCGGCACTCA
>JAFMMJ010000092.1 GCA_017859785.1 Ilumatobacteraceae bacterium | reverse complement strand
AGCGCGTACGAGGAGAGGTCCTTGCCGTAGCCCGACTTCTTGTATCCCCCGTGCGGCATCTCGGCGACGAGTGGGATGTGGGTGTTGACCCAGACGCACCCGAAATCGAGGCGCCGCGCCATCCGCATGGCGCGACCGACGTCTCTGGTCCACACGCTCGAGGCGAGTCCGTACTCGACTCCGTTCGCCCACGCGACCGCCTCGTCCTCATCGGAGAACGCCTGAACACTGATGACCGGACCGAATACCTCGCGCTGGCTCATCTCATCGTTTTGCAAGAGGTCGGCGACCACGGTCGGCTCAAAGAAGTAACCGGAGTCGCCGAGGCGGTTGCCTCCCGCGACGACACGCGCGTGCTTCGGCAAACGGTCGATGAAACCACTGACATGAGCCAACTGGTTCGCGTTGTTCACCGGTCCGAGCAGGACGTCCTCTCGATCAGGCGTGCCGACACCGACGGTGCGGGCCTGCTCGGCGAGCGCGTCGACGAGATCGCTATAGACGCCGGGTGCGGCGAGCACGCGCGTCGCGGCGGTGCAGTCCTGCCCCGCGTTGAAGTAGCCCGCGGTCGCGATGCCTTCCGCGGCGCTCTCGAGGTCCGCGTCATCGAACACGACGACGGGTGCTTTGCCCCCGAGTTCGAGATGTACGCGCTTCAGACTGGAGGAGGCCGCGGCCGCCACTTCTTGACCCGCGCGAACCGACCCGGTCACCGACACCATCGCCGGAGTGTCGTGCTCGACCATGGCGCGACCGGTATCGCGGTCGCCGCAGATGACGTTGAGCACTCCCGCCGGCAGGTACTCCGCGGCGATCTCCGCGAGGCGGGTGGTGGAGGCGGGTGTCGTGTCGCTCGGTTTCAACACCACGGTGTTGCCTGCCGCGAGCGCGGGAGCAAATTTCCAGACGGCCATCATCATCGGGTAGTTCCACGGCGCCACCTGGGCGCACACGCCGACCGGCTCGCGCCGGATCATCGAGGTCATGCCAGCCATGTACTCAGCGGCCGCGCGACCCTCGAGGTGGCGCGCCGCGCCGGCGAAGAACCGGATCTGGTCGACCATCGGTCCGATCTCCTCGCCGCGGTGGACGGCGTACGGCTTTCCGCAGTTCTTCGATTCGATCGACATGAGCTCGTCGCCGTGCGCCTCGACGGCGTCCGCGATGCGGAGCAGCGCCAGAGCCCGCTCCGACGGCGTGGTGTCACGCCAAGTCTCGAAGGCCGCTTCGGCCGCACTCATCGCCCGATCGACGTCCGCGGGTCCGGACACCGCGGCACGCGCGTACTCCTCCCCCGTCGCCGGGTCCACTACGGGCGAGGTGCGACCGTCGGCGCTGTCGCACCACTCACCACCGATGAAGTTTCTGAAGGTGTCACCGCTTGAGCTGCTCATGGCTCGTTGTGTAGCAGACACCCGCATATGGCGGCGACGCTCAGTCGCCAACGACCACCCGGAGGATCAGACTGCTCTCGGTCCTCGCGACGCCGAGATCCGCGCGCAACCAACGGACCAGATCATCGAGGCCGTCGGCCCCTGCGCACTCCGCCACGACCGTGTAATCGGCCGTGCCAGTCACATAGGCGGCGAACGCGACTTCGCTCCGCTCCGCGAGGCGGGCTTCGAACTCCTCGGCCGAGGCGCCGGGTGCGAGCGACAGATCGATCACCGCACGAAGGGAGCGACCCACCGCTCCGGGATCGATCACCGCGCGATATCCGGTGATCACTCCCTCGCGCTCCAGTCGTCGCACACGATCGGCTACCGAGGTCGGCGCGAGGTGCACACGCTCGCCGAGCTCCCTCCAGGACATCCGTCCGTCATGGGCAAGTTCAGACAGGATTCGTTGGTCAAGTCCGTCAACTTCCGTGGATTCCGGTGTCATATACGAAGTTTGGCCCGGAATCGCCCAACATCCTCGGCACGTGGGAGCGCACACTTTGCGTATGACATCGTTCACCAGCGTCGGTGTTCCCACCGAAACGAAAACCGACGAGCATCGTGTCGCCCTCACCCCCGACGGCGTGGTCGAACTGACCGGACGCGGCGTGCGGGTGGCGGTGCAGAGCGGAGCAGGATCAGCGGCCGGCTTCGACGATGCGAGCTACAAGGCCGTCGGAGCGGAAATCGTCGCCAATGCAGCGGACGCTTGGTCATGCGACCTCGTCGTGAAAGTCAAGGAACCCCAGACCGACGAGTTCGCGCACCTTCGCCCCGACCTCACCCTGTTCACCTACCTCCATCTCGCGGCCTATCCCAAAGTCGCCGAGGCCCTCACCGCGTCGGGATGCACGGCCTTCGCGTACGAGACCGTCACCGATCAGCGGGGAGGTCTCCCGTTGCTCGCGCCGATGAGCGAGATCGCCGGCCGCCTCGCCACCCAAATGGGCGCGCAATTCCTCGCCGCTCATCACGGTGGGCGCGGCGTGCTCCTCGGTGGCTCGCCAGGGGTGCGTCCGGGGCGTGTTGTGGTCATCGGAGCCGGAAACGTCGGCTGGAACGCCGCGCGAATGGCCGCCGGACTCGAAGCCGAGGTCGTGGTCATCGATCGCGATTTGGATCGTCTCCGCTGGGTCGATCAGGTGTACCGCGGACGAGTCACCACCGCAGCTGCCAACCGAGGATCCATCGCCCGGGCGGTCGCGGAAGCCGATCTGGTCATCGGGGCGGTGCTCGTCGCGGGCGATCGAGCGCCGATCGTGGTCGATGAGCAGATGGTCGCGTCGATGCGACCCGGCTCGGTGATCGTCGACGTCGCTGTCGATCAGGGTGGGTGCATCGCGACCACTCGCGAGACCACGCACTCGGCGCCGACCTTCGTCGAGCACGACGTGATCCACTACGCGGTCGGCAACATGCCGGGCGCGGTCCCCCACACGTCGACACTCGCGCTCACCAACGCGACCCTCCCCTACATCGGGCGTCTCATCGATACCGAGGATCCGAGGGGCGAACTGCCCGAGGATCTGCGGGCCGGGTTGAACGTCAGCGACGGGCGAGTCGTCAACGACATCGTCGCCTCCTCGCTCAACTGAGATCCGAACGAGGCCGCCTCCTACGCTCGGCGGATGGACGGACTCCGACTCGGATACAACACCGGCTATTGGTCATCAGGCCCCCCAAGCGGAGCGCTCGAGGGAGTGCTCGAGGCAGATCGACTCGGTTTCGACTCGGTGTGGACCGCGGAGGCCTACGGCTCGGACGCGCTCACGCCGCTCGCTTGGTGGGGGTCTCGCACCGAACGGATCCGGCTCGGCACCGCAATTATGCAGATGTCGGCGCGCACGCCGGCGGCCACGGCCATGGCCGCGATCACCCTCGATCACCTGTCCGGTGGACGGTTCATCCTCGGCATCGGCGCCTCCGGCCCCCAGGTGGTCGAGGGCTGGTACGGACGCCCCTACCCGCGACCGCTCGAGCGCACCCGCGAGTACGTCACGATCCTTCGAGACATCATCGCCCGAGAGGGCCCCGTTGAGTTCCATGGTCGCCATCACGACCTGCCGTACAGCGGCGCCGACGGCACCGGACTCGGTAAAGCCTTGAAATCGACAGTTCATCCGCTCCGGAATCGCATTCCGATCTTCCTCGCGGCCGAAGGACCGAAGAACGTCACGCTCTCCGCCGAGATCTGCGACGGATGGCTCCCGCTCTTCTTCTCCCCTCGAGAGGACGCCTTCTACCGGCAGTGCCTCGAGGACGGCTTCGCAGCGTCAGGGAACAGTGAACGGAAAGAGGGCTTCGAGGTAGCGGCGACCGTGACCGTCATCCCCGGTGACGATGTCGAGGCCTGCGCTGACCTCGTCCGCCCCTTCCTCGCGCTTTACGCCGGCGGCATGGGCGCTCGGGGTGCGAATTTCCACTTCGAAGTGTTCGCGAGAATGGGTTACGAATCGGTCGCCGAGGAGGTTCAGGCGCTCTACCTTGAGGGTCGCAAAGAGGAAGCCGCGCGAGCGATCCCACTCGAGATGGTCGAAGATGTCGCCCTCGTCGGACCGATCGACAAGATCCGATCGGAGATCCCACGATGGCGCGAGTCGTGCCTCACGACGGTGCTCCTCAGCGGCCCGGCCTCATCGCTCCCGTCGATGGCCGCGCTCTTCGAGGGCTGACCGCCGGTCGCTCACCTCGTCAGTCGCAGCAGGAGTCGCGCCAACCGCACGACCGACAACGGAAGTGCGCGTGCTCCGGAGCCATATCGCCACCGCACTGGGGACAGTCGGCGAACGTTCCGAGCGGAGAACGACAGGTGGCAGCCGGCTGGGTGGTGCTCTGACCCTCCGAGTTCTCCATGCGTCAATGCTGGCAGACACGAACGTTTGATCTGAGGATTCCGC
>JAFMMJ010000033.1 GCA_017859785.1 Ilumatobacteraceae bacterium | reverse complement strand
CCTCATCCTTGGATGATCCCGCTTTCGCAAGGGCGAGAGCCCTTCCGCGTGGCTGTGAGCCGAAGATCTTGTAGACGCCCTCGAGGCGGATTTTGGTACTCAATGCACTGATTACCCCCACAAAGACCATAGTTGGCCAATGTGACCGGCGCCACCGACCTGCCGAATCACTTGGTCACAAACGCGGCTCGGACCGACTGGGAACAGTTCAGCGACGGCGACGCCGGGCGGCGCGATTCCCGCCACCGCCGGTTCGCGATGACGGCGCGACGGCTCTCGCTGTGCGCGACTCCCCGGTCCGGTAGGGGCGGGCCCTGAACCACAGGTTGCAGGCCCACTTCTCCCCGTCGCCAACGGGCATGCCACCGTGCAGTGAGCGCGGGTGGAGATTCGTCTCCTCATCGGCGATGTTGTGGAAGATCACGAGTCGGCCCGGCTTCGCCTCGACCTCGAGCTCGAGCTTGGGGAAGGAGGTGCCTCCCCCACCCGCCGGCTCATTGAGGTACATCAGAGCCGTGAGCACCCGCTGACCACCGTTCTCGGTTCGAAGCCGGCCCTTCTCCGTTGACAGGTCCCAACCGTCGAAGTGCGGGCGGTACTCCTGGCTCTCGGCGTAGTGGACGACCTGCATCGACTCGCTGTGATGCACGGGAATATCGACCAGTTCGCTCACGCGATTAACGACGCCGGTGACCGTCGGCGAGTCGGCATAACGGACCCATGCCACCGAACCGGTGCGGGCCGTCGAGGTGGTGTTGACCTTCGTCGAAGTGACCTTCGCCGCCTCGAGGCGCGGACGGGCAATCTCGACGATCTCGGAGCGCTCATCGCACGAGAGGAAGTCGTCAATGACCCAGACGATCGGATCGGCGGCGAGGCCGACGCCAACCGGATACTCCTCTTTCAACCGCATGGCGCCATTCTCGCACGCGTTCCCAAGGCGGTCACTACGTCACGTTCAGCTGTCGACGCCACACCGATCAGCGGAAGAGATCGCGCTCGGAGTCGCGGATCACCGGAGCCATCGTCGCGTCGTCGTCGACCTCGTAGTCGAATCCGCGAACTACCGCCACCGGCACCCGAGAGGTGTTCCCTTTCACCAACTCAGCGGCTGACGCGACCTCGTCAGCCACGCAGAGCTCTTGCACTCGGAACTCGTGACCGTGCGGATCGACCTCACCGATGTAGGAGCGCAACGGATGCATGCCGGCGATCCCGATCGCCACATCGGTCTGCCCCTCACGCCAGGGACGGCCGAAAGTGTCGCTCACGATCACCGCGACCTCGGCCCCCGAAGCCGCACGGAGACCGTCACGGATGCGCCGAGCCGAGGCATCGGAGTCCTCCGGCAGCACCACGACGCGCCCGTGCGCGCCGCTCGACGACTGGTCGACACCGGAGTTCGCGCATACCAGTCCGTGGTGGGTCTCGGTGATCAGCACCGGTCCGATCTGGCGAACGATCCGACGCGATTCCGAGAGCACCACCTCGACGACCCGAGCGTCCTTATCCCAGCGGTTCGCCCACTCGACGGCGAACGGTGACGGGGAGACGTCCTCAAGGTCGATGACTCGACCCTCGGCTTTCGACACGATCTTCGAGGTGACGACGACGATGTCGCCGTCGACGAGATCGACCGCCGCGGCGATCATCGCGGCAAGATCATCACCCGGCGCGATCTCGGGCAGGCCCGCTACCGGTATCAGTTCGACACCCATCGGCGGCACGGTACCCGGCGATACCGTGGGCGCATGCGTTCCTGGTCGTCCCGTCGGTGGGCGTTCGCGGCGGGCGGATCGGTCGTCACCGCGCTCGCGCTCGGACTTCCTACCGATGTCATCCCGAATCCGGTCTTCGGTCGGCCGGTTCCGGTCACTTGGTGGTCGGTGCCGGTGTTGGTGGTGTCGTCGATCCTCGCTGGATTGCTGATCGCGACCTATGTGCGCGACGGTGAGTCACCAGCTGACGACCCCACCCGGGAACGCGTCGGTGGCCTCGGTGGCCTGCTGACCTTCTTCGCGATCGGTTGCCCGGTCTGCAACAAACTCGTCGTGATCGCCCTCGGCACCACCGGCGCGCTCGACTGGTTCGCCCCTACTCAGCCGTGGCTCGCCGTCATTTCGATCGCACTGCTCGCCGAGGCACTCCGCCGGCGGCTCCGATCGGCTGACCGGTGCGCGCTTCCATCCGGCTCGACCTCCGACGCCGATCACGAACCGGCCAACATGTCGTCATGAGCGCGCTGCCCGGAGTCTCCGAGACGTTCGACCCTGAGGCCTGGGAGGTCGTGCCCGGCTTCGACTTCACCGACATCACCTACCACCGGGCGAAGTCGACCGGCGCGGTTCGTATCGCGTTCGACCGGCCGGAGATCCGCAACGCCTTTCGGCCCCACACCGTCGACGAGCTCTATCGGGCCCTCGACCACGCCCGCATGTCCAGCGACATCGGCTGTGTCATCTTGACCGGCAACGGACCATCACCGCGCGACGGCGGCTGGGCGTTCTGCTCCGGAGGCGATCAACGGATCCGAGGGCGCTCCGGTTATCAGTACGCCTCCGGAGAGACCGCCGACACCGTCGATCCGGCCCGCTCCGGGCGACTGCACATCCTCGAGGTGCAGCGCCTGATCCGCTTCATGCCGAAGGTCGTCATCTGCGTCGTGCCGGGATGGGCCGCTGGTGGTGGCCACAGCCTTCATGTGGTGTGCGATCTCACCCTCGCTAGCCGGGAGCACGCCCGCTTCAAGCAAACCGATGCCGATGTCGCCTCCTTCGACGGCGGCTACGGGTCCGCCTATCTGGCGAAGATGGTCGGCCAGAAGTTCGCCCGCGAGATCTTCTTCCTCGGCCGCGAGTACACCGCCGAGCAGATGCACCACATGGGCGCCGTCAACGAAGTGGTCGACCATGCGCGCCTCGAGGCTGTCGCCCTCGAATGGGCGGAGACGATCTGCTCGAAGAGCCCGACGGCCCAGCGGATGCTGAAGTTCGCCTTCAACCTGACCGACGACGGTCTCGTCGGTCAGCAGGTGTTCGCTGGGGAAGCGACCCGCCTCGCCTACGGCACCGATGAGGGAGCCGAGGGTCGTGACGCCTTCCTCGAGAAGCGCCCTCCGGACTGGTCGCCCTTCCCCTACCACTTCTGACGTCGGGGCGAACGTTGGCGTTCATCCGCATCGAAGCGGTCGACGACGAGCGCCTCGCCGTCTTCCGACTGCGCGAGCGAGGGCTCACCACTCGAGCTGACAAACGAGACGACACCGGCGCAGGGCTGTTCCTCGCCGAGGGTGACCTCGTGGTCTCCCGGGCCCTCGAGGCCGGCTGTGAACCGCTCGCCGCCCTCGCGGATGCCGACCGAGTGCCGGCGGTCGCCGAACGCCTTGGCATCGACGTCTTCATCGGCGGCGACGAGATCCGGCGGTTAGTCACCGGTCTCGGTATGCCACATCCGATCGTCGCCGTGTTCCACCGACCCGCACGACCATCTCCCGCCGCTCTTCTCTCGCGGTGCCACCGGCTCGTCGTCGCTGAACGGGTCGACAATCCGGCCAATATCGGCGGCATCGTGCGCAACGCCGCCGGGCTCGGGTGGGACGGCCTACTCCTCGACGCGACGAGCGCCGATCCGCTCAGCCGGCGCGCGCTCCGCGTCGCGATGGGCACCGCATTCACCCTTCCCCACGCCCGCACCCCTGACCTCGCCGAACTGCTCGGTGGCCTCGACATCGACCTGCTCGCGCTCACTCCTGACCCTGATGCCGAGGCGATCGATGTCGTGGCAGGTCAGCTCGACCCGCGGCGTCCCCGCGCCGTGCTGATCGGCTCGGAGCGCGCCGGGTTGAGCGACGAGCTGCTCGAATTGGCCCGCGGTGTGCGGATACCGATGGCCGACGGTGTCGACTCGCTCAACGCCGCTGCTGCTTCAGCGGTTGCCTGTCACGTGCTGCGCTGACGACCGCGCTGCCGCCGACGCCCACTCGACACCGAACCCGGTGTCGGATCGAATCGGAAAGTCCGCACCGCGGCGACAGCTCCGAGCACACCCCAGAGGGCGACCACCGCGAGCGCGCTCGCATCCGGGGTGGTCGCCGGATCGATCGGATGGAACGACGCCTGGAACGACTCGGCGAACGGTTTCAGCGGGAACACGTCGCCAAGGAGGTCGAGCCATCGCGGCGGGTCCTCGAGGGGAATGAAGATGTTCGAGATGAACGCGAGCGGGAGGATGGTCGCGTTCGCGACCGCCGGAGCGGAGTCGGCGCTCGACACAGCCGAGGAGATCGCCATGCCGAGCGCGGCGAAGGAGAGCACGCCGACGATGAAGGTGAGGAGCGCGTTCGGCAGAGCCGCCGCGTCGACCTCGAGCCCGTAGGCGAGGACACCGACGATGAGCAGCAACAGGGCGCCGAGGACTGCGACGACGAGCGCGCCAAGCATCTGACCGAGAATGAGCACCGGCACAGGCAACGGGGTCGACCGCCAGCGTTTCAAGATCCCTTCCTCGCGCCTCACCGGGACGGTGTTGGCCAAGTTGGTGTAGGTGGCCGACACCGCGGTGAAAGCTGCGAGAGCGCCGGTGTAGAACTGCCGCGTCGGCCACTCCCCTGCCGGCGATGCCACGGTTGAGTCGCCGAAGACCGCGTTGAACACCACGAGCATGATGAGCGGCAACGCGATCGTGAAGAACAGCCCGATCGGGACCCGCAAGAAGAGCCTCACCTGATGTCGGACCTGCGTGAGGATGAGCGCCCCGACGCCCGGCCATGTTCCCCGGTCACTCACCCTCGGCTCCTCCGACGAGATCGAGGAACACCTGCTCGAGGCTCGGCTGCGCGACCGACCAGGAGTCGATGTCGACTCGCTGCTCGACCGCCCAACTGGTCAGCGCGTGCAGCGCGGCCGTGACCTCGGCGGTGAGCAGCTCGATTCGGCCGTCAACCAGCCGAACGCGATTGCCGAGCGTCTCGGCGAGACGGGTGGCCGCGGCGAGCTCGTCCTCGCCACCACCGCAGCGGAACGACACGAGAGTTCGACCCGACCGGCGCTGCAGGTCAGCGGGTGTGCCCTCCACGATGAGCCGCCCGGCTGACATGACACCGACCCGGTCAGCGAGATGCTCAGCCTCATCGAGGTAGTGGGTGGTGAGCACCACGGTCATCCCGTCAGAGCGAAGCGCGTCGACGAGTTCCCAAGCCCGTCGACGGGCTGAGGGGTCGAAGCCGGTGGTCGGTTCGTCGAGGAAGAGCAACTCGGGCGACCCGACAATGCCGAGCGCCAAATCGAGCCGTCGGCGTTGCCCACCCGACAAGGTGCCGCAGCGAGCCTCGGCTCGGTCGCCGAGCCCGACCAACTCGAGCACCTCACCAACTGGCCGGGGCCGTCGGTAGACGGCGCCGTAGAGGGCGACCGCCTCGGCGACGGTGATTTGACGCTCCACACCGGTGGACTGCAGCACGATGCCGATGCGATCTCGGAGGTCTCGGGAGGCGTCGGCCGGATCGTGGCCGAGCACCCGCACCGAACCTGAGGTTCGAGTGCGCAGGCCCTCGAGCACCTCGATCGTCGAGGTCTTACCGGCGCCGTTCTCACCGAGCAGCGCGTAGACCTCGCCGCTCGCGATGTCGAGATCGAGACGGTCGACAGCGCGCAGATCGCCGTATTCGACGACGAGATTCTCAACGGTGATCGCGCTCACTGCACCAATCCGAGCTGATCGTCGTTGCGGAGGTGCTCGGCAGCCGGCACGAAGTAGTTGAGGAGCTCAGCGGCGACCTCGGGGCCGTCGGCGCGTCCCTCGCAGGTCCGCTCGATGGCCGCGGCCATGTGCACGAGCCAGCGGTCGCGCTCGGCCTCACCGACCCGGAAGGGCATGTGCCGCATGCGCAGGCGTGGATGTCCGCGGGTCTCCATATACGTCGTCGGCCCTCCCCAGTATTGGATGAGGAACAGTCGAAGTCGCTCCTTCGCCGGCTCGAAGTCGGGAAAGTCAGGGTAGAGCGGCGCGAGCAGCTCGTCAGTGGCGATGCCCTCGTAGAACGCGGCGACCAGTTCGCCGAAGAAATCCTCGCCAACCCGGTCGTAGAGCATCGGGAGGTCGTCGGCCACGCGTCGAGCCTACGGGCACCTCATGAATCGAAGGACGGGTTGTCCCACTCCTCGAAGATGGCGTCGAAGCCGTCGCTCACCCGGTCGGTGAACACCGGGTCGCGGCGATCGAAGAACGAGGCGATCCCCTCGCGCACATCGGCGCTGCGACCGCGGGTCGCGATCGCCCGACTGTCGACCCGATGCGCGGCCATCGGATGGTCGGCGCCGAGCATCCGCCACATCATTTTGCGGGTCGCGGCCACCGAGACCGGCGCCGACTTTGCGGTCATCCGATGGGCAAGTTCTCGGGCAGCGGGCAGGAGATCATCTGGTTCGTGGAGGCTGCGCACCAGACCGCCGGCCAGGGCTTCTTCAGCGTCGAACACCTCACCAGAGGCAGCCCATTCCATCGCTCGGGAGATGCCGACGAGGCGCGGCAAGAACCAGCTCGACGCCGCCTCGGGCACGATCCCGCGACGGGCGAACACGAAGCCGAAACGCGCGGCGGTACTCGCGAGACGCACGTCCATCGGCAGGGTCATCGTCACCCCAACACCGACGGCTGCACCATTGATCGCGCCGATCACGGGTTTCAGCGACTCGAAGATGCGAAGCGACACCGTTCCGCCGCCATCGCGCGGAACGCCGTTGACCCCGATCACCGGGCTCCCGCCCCGCGAGAAGGTCTCCTCCCCCGATGACAGATCAGCGCCAGCGCAGTAGGCCCGACCGGCTCCAGTGAAGATCACCGCGCGAACGTCGTCGTCGGCGTCGGTGCGATCGAGAGCGTCGAGGATCTCGTTCCGCATGCGCTCGGTGAACGCGTTCATCTTGTCGGCTCGGTCGAGGGTGATCGTCGCGATGCCGTCGTCGACGCCGAGGCTGATGTGCGCGTACTCGTCGGGTTCCATCGTCACATCCTGTTCGATCCGGCCGACCGGACCGTCACTGGGTCAGACGTCGAGGAATCTCGATGCGGCAGTTCCCGAGCCGACCGTTCCGACGATCGAGCCGAACACCAAGATGATGAGGGCGACCTGCCACTGGTAACCGTCGACAACGACGAGGGCGGTCATCCCGGAGTTGTCGGGGAAGCCCTGCACGCCAGCGGTCCAGCGGTCGTTAATGAACCAGAGCGCACCCGAGGCGAGCACACCGCCGATCAAGCCGTGCAGGAGGCCCTCGAGCATGAACGGCAGGCGGATGAACCAGTCGGTGGCTCCGACGAGTTTCATGACCTCGATCTCGCGGCGTCTCGCGAACATGGCCGTGCGAATCGTGTTCCAGATGAGGAGCGAGGCAGCCGCCATCAGCGCGATCCAAAGACCCGTCGTGTAGGTGGACACGAATCCCTGCAGTTCGCTGATGAGGTCGAGTTGCTCCTCGGCGAGTTGCACCGTGTTCACGTTCGGCAGGCCGAGGTAGCGGTCGCGGAGTCCACGGAGGATGTCGACCTGGGTGGCGTCCATCGGCACCACCTTGTATTGGGTGGTGATGTTCTCAGCGGTGAGGAGTTCCCGGGTCGTCGGATCACCGGCGAGGAGTCGGTCGGCATCGGCGAGCGAGCAGGTGACATCGCAGTACCGCCACGAGTCGATCGTGATGCCCTCCTGCTGAACGAGGGCCTCCTCGATCACCGCGCGCTGAGCGTCACCGGCTCCGGCATTGACGTGCACGATCATCTCGACTCCGCCCTCCCACTGAGCGAGCAGGTTGTCGAAGCCGTGCTGAATGATCAGCGTGAGCCCGAAGATCAGCAATGAGACCGCCGCGGTGATGACCGCCGCGACGGTGAGGGTCAGGTTGCGTTGAAAGCTCGCCGCCGTCTCGCGCAGCACATAGGCGATACGGGAGATCACTGGTAGACGCCCCGGGCCTGGTCGCGGACGATCGTTCCGCGATCGAGCTGAATGACCCGCTTACGCATCGAGTCGACGATGCGCTGGTCGTGGGTGGCCATCACCACCGTCGTACCGGTGGCGTTGATGCGATCGAGAAGGCGCATGATTCCCTCGCCGGTCGCCGGGTCGAGGTTGCCGGTCGGCTCGTCGGCGATGAGGATCAGCGGGCGGTTCACGAAAGCCCGAGCCACCGAGACGCGCTGCTGCTCACCACCGGAGAGCTGATCGGGGAATCGGTCCTCCTTGCCGGCGAGACCGACGAGCTCGAGCACGGCGGGTACCTGCTGGGTAATCACATGCTTCGGCCGGCCGATCACCTCGAGGGCGAAGGCGACGTTCTCGAACACGGTCTTGTTGAGCAGGAGTTTGTAGTCCTGGAAGACGTTGCCGATGTTGCGGCGCAGCATCGGGACCCGGTTGGCCGGCATGTCAACGATGTTGCGACCGGCGACCCACACCGCACCGAGTTCCGGTCGCTCCTGGCGGTTGAGAAGGCGAAGCAGGGTCGACTTCCCTGAGCCGGATGGCCCGACTAGGAACACGAATTCTCCCTTGGCCACCTCGAAGCTCGCATCGCGGAGGGCGATGACCTCCTCCGAATACGACTTCGTCACGTTCTCGAGACGGATCATGTCGCACCGAGGGTAGCGGTGGGCTTCGTCGGAGGCGGGGCAGGCCGATGAGGGATCAGGCGGAGCGACGCCAACGGAGGAATCCCTCCATGAACACGTCGAGGTCGCCGTCGAGGACAGCGGCGACGTTGCCCGACTCGACCTCGGTGCGCAGGTCCTTCACCATCTGATACGGCTGCATGACGTAGGAGCGGATCTGGCTTCCCCAGCCGACCTGCGCCTGCTTGCCGGCGATCGAGTCGAGTTCGGCTTGGTGCTCCTCCTCGATCCGCGCGGCGAGCATCGCCTTCAAGCGACCCATCGCCTTCTCGCGGTTCTGCAACTGCGAGCGCTCCTCCTGAGAGGCCGCGACAAGCCCGGTCGGCTCGTGGATCAACCGCACCGCCGAGGAGGTCTTGTTGATGTGCTGACCGCCTGCACCCGAGGCGCGGAACACCTCCATGCGGATGTCGCTCTCGTTGATCTCGAGATCGGGGGCATCCATCACCGGCCACACCTGCACGGCCGCGAAACTCGTCTGACGGCGACCCTGATTGTCGAAAGGGCTGATCCGCACCAGTCGATGGGTGCCTCGCTCGGAGGTCATCAGGCCGTAGGCGTAGCGACCGGTCAGGGTGAACTCGGCCGAGTTGATCCCGGCCTCGGTGCCCTCGGAGAAGTAGTTCACCTCGACATCGAAGCCGCGGCTCTCCGCCCAGCGCGAGTACATGCGCAGCAGCATCTCGGCGAAGTCCTGAGCGTCGACACCACCATCCTTGGCGTTGATTTGGACGATGCATGCGCTGTCGTCGTGCTCGCCAGTGAACAGGCTCCTCAATTCGAGTTGATCGAGTCGAGCCGACAGCGCGGCAAGCGAGCCGGCGATCTCGTCCTCTTGGGTCTCGTCGTCGAGTTCGCGGGCCAACTCGTGCAGCACCTCGGCATCGGAGAGGTCACGAGCGAGACCGTCGTAGATGTCGATGTCGTCTTTGACGGCGGCGTAGTCGCTGTTGACCTGCTTGGCCCGCTCGGCATCGTCCCACAGGTCGGGACGGCCAATCTCGGCTTCGAGTTCGACGAGGCGGTTCCTGGCCTCCTCGATGCCGAGATAGCCGGATGCTTCGGTGACGCGACGCGCGACGTCGCGCAGTTCATCGGTGAAGTCGCGCATGGACGGCCCTCAGCTCGAGCCGTGACAGAGCTTGAACTTCTTGCCCGATCCGCACGGGCAGGGCGCGTTGCGCGGTGTCTTGTCGAACGCGTCCTTGACCACGGTCTGCTGTTTGGCCGGGGTGGCGGTCGGCTGCACCGGGGCCGGCGCTCCGGAGGACTCGGCGGCGGCCGCGGCCCTCGCCGTGTCGAACCCGCTCGCGGTCGCGTCCTCGCTCGAGGTCTGCTGAAGGTTGAGCACCTTCGGAGTCAAGGTCGGCTGCTCGGGCTGAGCGACCTGCACGTGCATGACGTAGCGGACGAAGTCGCGGGCGATACCGGTCATCATCGAACCGAACATCTGGAAGCCCTCGCGCTGCCATTCGGTGAGCGGGTCCTTCTGCCCCATTGCCCGGAGGTTGATGCCGCCCTGGAGGTAGTCCATCTCCTCAAGGTGCTCACGCCAGCGCTGATCGATGATGCGCAACATGACCTGGCGTTCGACCTGACGCATGGTGTCCTCGCCGAGTTCGACCTCACGTTGCTCGTAGTGGCCAAGGGCCTCGGCCATGATCGCCTCGCGGAGCTCGTCAGAGGACTCCGCCGTCGACATCGCGGGGGCCGTCAACGTGGTCGGCCAATAGAGCGTGAGTTCGCGCGCAAGGCCGTCGAGGTCCCATTCGTCAGTGGCCACTGAGGCGCAGTTGGTCGCGATGAGATCATCGACCGCTTCACCGAGGTAGTCGAGGGCGGTCGCCTTGAGATCCTCTCCAGTGAGGATCTGGTCGCGGCGCCGGTAGATCACCTTGCGCTGCTCGTTCATGACCTCGTCGTATTTGAGGACGTTCTTTCGCACCTCGGCGTTCTTCTGCTCGACGGTGGTCTGAGCTCGCTCGATGGCCTTAGTGACCATCTTCGCCTCGATGGCCTCGTCGTCGTCGAAGCGCCCCATCGCCCACTGGAGGGCGCCGGTGGCGAACAGCCGCATGAGTTCGTCGTCGAGGCTGAGATAGAAGCGGCTTTCGCCGGGGTCTCCCTGACGGCCGGAGCGCCCGCGGAGCTGGTTGTCGATACGTCGTGAGTCGTGACGTTCCGAACCGATCACGTAGAGGCCGCCGAGCTCACGCACCTTCTCGCCTTCGGCGGCGCACTCCGGAGCGAACCGCGCGTGATGACGCTCGAGGCTGACAAGGGCGGCGGCACGCTGCTCGCGAAACTCCTCAGGCATCTCCTCAAGCGGGTGCGGGAGGGCGTAGTCGTCGGCGAGGAGCGCCTCGTCGAAGCCCTCCTTCAGCACTTCGCGACGCGCGAGAAGTTCAGGGTTGCCGCCGAGCACAATGTCGACACCTCGACCGGCCATGTTGGTAGCGACCGTCACCGAGCCAAGACGGCCGGCTTGGGAGACAATCTCGGCTTCGCGGGTGTGCTGCTTGGCGTTGAGGACCTCGTGGTCGATGCCTCGTTCGCGCATCATTCGCGAGAGCAGTTCGGACTTCTCAACGCTGACCGTGCCGACGAGCACCGGTTGGCCCTTCTCGTGGCGTTCGAGGATGTCGTCGATGACGGCGGCGAACTTGCCGATCTCACCCTTGAAGATGAGGTCGGCCTGGTCGAGTCGGGCGACCGGCCGATTCGTCGGGATGGGAACCACGCCGAGGCCGTAGGTGCCCATGAGCTCGGCCGCCTCGGTGGAGGCGGTGCCGGTCATGCCGGCGAGCTTGGAGTACATGCGGAAATAGTTCTGGAGGGTGATCGTGGCGAGGGTTTGGTTCTCCTCTTTGATCTTCACGCCCTCTTTGGCCTCGACGGCCTGGTGGATGCCCTCGGACCAACGGCGACCGTCGAGGATGCGACCGGTGAACTCGTCGACGATCTTCACCTCGCCACCCTGAACGATGTAGTCCTTGTCGCGGCGGTAGAGCTCCTTGGCCTTGAGCGCTACCGAGAACTGGTGCACCAGGTTGGCCGACACGTCGTCGTAGAGGTTGTCGACCTCGAGGGCGGCCTCGACCTTGGAGATGCCGGCCTCGAGCGGCACCACGACCCGCTTGTCCTCCTCGACCTCGTAGTCGACGTCGCGTTCGAGGGTGCGCACGATCGAAGCGAAGCGGTAGTAGAGCTTCGCGGCGTCGCCGACCCGACCGGAGATAATGAGCGGGGTGCGGGCCTCGTCGATGAGGATCGAGTCGACCTCGTCGACGATGCAGAACTCATGGCCGCGCTGGACCTTGTCCTCGAGGCGACCCGCCATGTTGTCGCGGAGGTAGTCGAAGCCGAGTTCGTTGTTGGTGCCGTAGGTGATGTCGCAGACGTAGTTGCGGCGTTTCTCAGCCGGCGAGGTCTGGAATCCGGGGACGACGAGGCCGACGGTGAGCCCGAGCCACCGGTGGACCTGGCCCATCCATTCGGCGTCGCGGCGAGCCAGGTAGTCGTTGACGGTGACGAGGTGGACACCACGGCCGCTCAGCCCGTTGAGGTAGGCCGGCAGAGTCGACACGAGGGTCTTGCCCTCACCGGTGCGCATCTCGGCGACCCATCCGAAGTGGAGGGCGGCGCCGCCCATCATCTGAACGTCGTAGTGGCGTTGGCCGAGCACACGGTCGGCGGCCTCGCGGGTGACGGCGAAGGCCTCGATGAGCAGGTCGTCGAGGGTCTCCCCGCGGTCGAGGCGGGCTCGGAACTCAGCGGTCTTGGCCTTGAGAGAGTCGTCGTCGAGGCGGCGGTACTCGTCTTCGAGCGCCGCGATGTCGGGAACGATGCCCTGAAGGGCCTTGAGTTTCTTTCCCTCGCCGGCGCGAAGGATGCGATCGAGGACTCCCATGCCCGAGCGAGCCTACCGGCGGTGCTTGGCCGGCTCCCCGGCGATTAGGCCGCCTGGCGAAGCGGGCGCCGGTGCCCGGTCGGACGCCGTCGAGTGCGCACCGGGGTGCCCGCAACCGCGACCGAGAGCACATCGCGCGCTCCGACCGAACGCAGGGCCGCTGAGGCCGACCCGAGGGTGGCGCCCGTGGTGGCGACATCGTCGACGAGCAGCACCGAGCGCCCCGGCTTGTCGAGACGGGCTCGGAAGCCCGGGGCCTGGAGTCGTTCAGCCCGGGAGCGTCCCGACTGCGGGCCGGAGAACTCCTCGCGGATCAAGAGGCGGCGACAGGGCAGGCCGAGTTGGCGGGCCAGATGTCGGGCGATCAGCTCGGCTTGATCGAAGCCGCGCTCTTGTCGACGGGCGTCGCCGGTCGGAGCCCAAGTGACGACATCGACGTCGATGCCGGGGCGCACCCCGACCTGCTCGAGGCGCCGCCGCACGAGACCGGCGAGATGACCGGCCACCGCCCTCCGATTGTGGAACTTGAAACCGAGGACCACTCGCCGAGCCCGACCGGTGAACGGAACCGCCATGAGCACACCTGGGCGCTGAGGCGGACTCGCCAGCAAAGCGAACCGACAGGTGCGACAGATAGGAGCGCCGGGGGCATCGCAACCAGCGCAACGAACCGTGAACACCCGCGCCAGCAGCCGACCGAGGCCGACCAGCCGACGAGAACCCTCGGGGCGTTGGACAGCTCGCGCGGCCGTTGGGGACGAGAGCGGGGACGGGACCGAGGCGCGATCGAACATGCGTTCAGTCTGCGGAAGGGGTGTGACACCCTCCCTGACCGAGCCGCAGAGTCGACGCCCGCAGGTGACCGTCAGTAGCGGTAGTGCTCGGGCTTGAAGGGGCCCGAGGGCTCCACGCCGAGGTAGTCCGCCTGCTCATCGGAGAGCTTGGTGAGGCGAACTCCGAGGGCCTCGAGATGTAGGCGGGCGACCTTTTCGTCGAGGTGCTTGGGGAGCACGTAGACACCGAGCGGGTAGTTCTCCGGATGGTTGAAGAGCTCGATCTGAGCGATCACCTGGTTGGAGAACGAGCAGCTCATTACGAAGCTCGGGTGACCGGTCGCGCAACCGAGGTTCACGAGGCGGCCCTCGGCGAGCACGATCACCTGGTGGCCGTCCTCGAAACGCCACACGTCGGTACCGGGCTTCAACTCGTCGCGCACCGCACCCGAACGGGCGAGTCCGGCCATGTCGATCTCGTTGTCGAAGTGCCCGATATTGCACACGATCGCGTTGTGCTTCATCTGGTGCATGTGATCCACCGTGACGATGTCGGCGTTACCCGTGGCGGTCACGAACAGGTCGGCCGTCGCGACGACCTCTTCAAGCGGGCGAACCTCGAGACCTTCCATCGCCGCCTGGAGGGCGTTGATCGGATCGATCTCGGTGACGATCACTCGGGCGCCCTGTCCGCGCAATGACTGCACGCAGCCCTTGCCGACGTCGCCGTAGCCGCACACCACGGCGACCTTGCCGCCGAGCATCACATCAGTGGCACGGCTGATCGCGTCGACGAGCGAGTGGCGGCATCCGTAGAGGTTGTCGAACTTCGACTTGGTCACCGAGTCGTTCACGTTGATCGCCGGGAAGAGCAGGTCGCCGTCGGCGGCCATCTTGTAGAGGCGCTTCACCCCGGTCGTCGTCTCCTCGGTGACCCCCTTGATGTGAGCCGCCATCCGAGTCCACTTCGACGGATCCGACTTCAAGGTGCGCTGGAGCAGACCGAGGATGATGGCGAGCTCGGCGTTGCCGGCCTCCGTCGGATCCGGCACCTTGCCCTCGCGCTCGTACTCGACACCCTTGTGCAACAGCAGGGTGGCGTCACCGCCGTCGTCGAGGATCATGTTCGGGCCGTCGTAGCCCTCCCAGGTCATCATCTGCTCGGTGCACCACCAGTACTCCTCGAGGGTCTCACCCTTCCAGGCGAACACGGGGACACCGCGCGGGTCGTCCTCGGTCCCGTCGGGGCCGACCACCACGGCCGCCGCGGCGTGATCCTGGGTGGAGAAGATGTTGCAGGAGGCCCAGCGGACCTCGGCGCCGAGAGCGGTGAGCGTCTCGATCAGCACCGCCGTCTGAACGGTCATGTGGAGCGAGCCCGAGATGCGGGCGCCAGCCAGCGGCTTCGAGGCACCGAACTCACGGCGGATCGCCATGAGGCCGGGCATCTCATGTTCGGCGAGGAGCATCTCCTTGCGGCCGAAGGGGGCGAGTGAGAGGTCGGCGACGCGGAAGTCGCGGTCGGCGGAGATACGGGTCTCGGTAGTGCTCATGGCGGGCTCCTCGGGAGTTCCGATCGGATGATCGGACGGTGGCCGGCTCGCGAGACGGCGCTCGCGGCCGGGTCGGTTGATGGAGTTACGGGCCGGGGCCTGCTGGCACCGATCTGTCAGCCCGCCGTGTTCACACCCTACCGAAACCGCGCGAGAGAAGGATTTTTTACCCCGTAGGGGTAACCCGTAGCAGGGGTTGGGAATGGCTTGCGAACCGCTCGCTCGACCGGTACCGCTGGAAAAGCATGAGCACCCGACGCACCACCAGAACCACTTCCTCACGACGTCCCACCGGTCGTCCCGCCACCAGAAGCAAGAGCGGCCGTCCACCCCGTCGACCGATCGACTGGGAGTGCCCTCGTTGTGGTCGCCACGTCACCACCTTGGTGCCGGTGACCGCCGCACCCACCTGCTCGGCCCACACCGGCGGTGGGGTCGCCATGGTTGAGCGGAGCCGTCGGTGAACGCGCTGTCAGTCGGCGAGCACGACGGCGCTCGCGTCGAAGAGGTAGTCGAGTTGACCGAAGGCGTTGAAGAACCGCACGCGATGTGGATCTTCCGACGGGCCGCCGTAGCGCAGGAGCGCCAAGTTGGGCACGTCGAGACCGGCGGTGATGTTCACCGACGACACCTGTGGGGGCCGGTCAGCGCCGACCGGACTCGGGTAGACGCTCAGGTAACTCGATGCCCCCGCCGAGGTCGGGTCACCACGCAGGCCGGTGGCGGTCAGGTTCCCGAGCACACCGGACTGGGCGCCGATCGGCTCACCACCGAGAGCGACATCGCCGACGAAGCCGCCGAAACTGAAATCGCGTCGACCCGACGCCGACAGCGGGGCGTCTCCCCAAGCGGGCGACCGGGTGTCGATGAGGCGAACCGGCGAGGAGAGCGGAACCACCCGACCAGCCCGCGTGGAGGCGTCGACGCCGGCGAGCAAGTAGCCGGTCACGTCGACGAGCACATCGGTCGCGCCAGCCGCGTTGTAGATGTGTATCGAACCGTCAGGACCGACCGGCACGACGGCGAGCACCGGCTTCACCTCACCAGCCGACAAGTTCAAGTTGCTGGTCGACGGCGGGGCCGCCGGCGCGCTCGGCAGCGCCGAGAGGTAGGTCGAGCGATTACCCGGGCCGGTATTCACCCCGGTGATGTTCACGACCGCTCCCACCACCTCGGGCGACGCCGGCACCGAGCCAACCCCGCGAATTGCGACAGCGAGCGAAGTCCCAGCGGTGACAGCTCCGCGCCCCTGACGGGTGTCGGCCGCACGGAAGGGTTCGACCGGCACCAGCCGGGCGCCACGTACGTCGTGACTGGAGGTCGAGAACCAGCCGAACACGTCAACGAGCACATGCGCCGTGCCGTGGCCGGCGGGGGTCACGAGCCGGAGGGTGAGCGCGCCGCCCGCTCCCGGACGCACGATCGCGGAGTTCGGCACATCTCGCCCCGCGGTGAAGTTGACGACCGAGCCACCTCGATCGGGTTCGCCGGCGCCTCGAACACTCAGGTAGCCCGACGCCGTCGGCTGCACCACGGTGATCGACACGGCGACCGCGAGCACCTGTCCGGCGTCGGCGGGAAGTCCACCGAGGCCGACGATCGGCACCGTCACCTCTCCCCCACCGGGCGCAGTGGATAGGGCGGCGCCGGAACGAGAGTCGAACACCCGAGCCGGCGTCACCGGGTGATACTCACCACCGGCGCCGAGCGAGGCGGCCGCCAGCGCGGATGGGCCTCCGCCGAAGGGGGCGGCCTGTGCGATCACTACGGTCGACGCGATCGCGGCGAGCGTCGCGAGGACGGCCGTGAAACGTCGGGCCGGTCTCACAGGTCGGGTAGGTCAGGAGTCGGCGAGGGCGATGAGACGAGCCAGTTCGGCCTCGTCAACCGTGGTCGCTTCCTCGATCAACATCACCGGGATGCCACCACGAACGGCGTAGGTGCGGCTGAGTCGCCGGTTGAGCAGGACGCCCTCCTCGGGCAGGTAGTCGAGGTCGCCCTTGTCCTCCGGGCACACGAGGATCTCAAGGAGCAGTGGATCGAGGCGTTCGCCGGTGTCGCTCATAGGTCCAGTCTGCCCGCTCGAACAGCCACCGGGGCGATCAGACCCACCTCACCGTGTCATCCGGTGATGAGGGCCAGCACCTCGGCCACCCGATCGTCGCAGGCGTCGCGATCGGCGGCCTCGAGGTTGAGGCGGAGCAGAGGCTCGGTGTTGGAGGCCCGGAGGTTGAACCACCAGTCGCCGCCGTCGACGGTGAGACCGTCGAGATCGTCCTGCGGGCACGAGGCGTAGCGCGCCCGGACCGCTTCGAGGATCGCCGCCTGGTCGTCGACCTCGGTGTTGATCTCCCCGCTCGCCGCGTAACGCTCGAAGGGGGCTCGCAGGCTTGAAAGCGACTGCTCCGATCGACTCATCTCACCGATGAGCACCAACGAGGCGATCAGCCCGCTATCCGCCCGGAAGTTGTCGGCGAAGTAGTAGTGCGCGGAATGCTCCCCGCCGAAGATCGCTCCGGTCTCGGCCATCACCTGCTTGATGTAGGAGTGGCCGACGCGGGTGCGCACCGCCACGCCACCGTGCTCGGCGATCGCCTCAGGCACCGAGCGCGAGCAGATCAAGTTGTGCAGCACCGTCGCGCCCGGGTGATCTCGCAAAATCGCGGCGGCGAGGATCGCCGTTGTCGTCGAGCCGCTCAATCCGTTGCCCGTCTCGTCGACCATGAATACGCGGTCGGCGTCTCCGTCGAAGGCGAGTCCGAGATCGAACGAACCGGCGGTCACCCGAGCGCGCAGGTCGCGCTGGTTGGCGGGCTGCAGCGGGTCGGCGGGATGGTTCGGGAAGGTGCCGTCGAGTTCGCCGAACATCACCTCGAGTTCGATCATGGGGAGCCGTTCGAAAACCGCGGGCACAACGAGGCCACCCATGCCGTTGGCCGTGTCGGCGACCACCCGCATCGGCCGGATCGCGGCGACGTCGACGAAGGAGAGCACGTGATCGACGAAGCCGTCGAGGAGCGATCGCTCACTCAGCGAACCGGGACGCTGCGCCTCGGTGACGGCCTCGCCGGCGAGCACCCGTTCGGCGCGATCGCGGATGTCGGCGAGGCCCGACTCGATGCCGATGGGGCGGGCTCCAGCTCGACAGAACTTCGCGCCGTTGTAGCCAGCGGGATTGTGCGAGGCGGTGAACACGGCACCGGGCAAACCAAGTGAGCCGGAGGCGAAATACAGCAGGTCGGTGGAGACCAGGCCGAGGTCGATGACGTCGACTCCCCGCCGACGGAGACCGTCGCCGAACGCGGCGACCAGTTCGGGTCCGCTCGGACGCATATCGCGGCCGACCACAACCGTGTCGCCGTCGACGACGTCAGCGAAGGCGACACCGAGCGCATGGGCCACCTCGGCGTCGAACTGATCCGGGTAGGTGCCGCGCACGTCGTACGCCTTGACGATCGCATCGAGGCGCGACATGGCGTCAGAGGCTATCGACGGCGTCGGAGGGCTCGGTCGGTGCCGGTCGGCGCGATTCGGCGGCCGGTCCGGGCAGTTCGCCACCCTCGACCGGGTCGACTTCGACGTCACCGCGTCTCCGCCACACCACGCAGAGCACGATGCCGATCAGCGTGGCGAGCAGGGTCGCGTAGTCGACGGCAGTGCGACCGTAAGTGAGCTCCACTCGCTCGCTGGTCGGCACGACGACCATCGAGTTCGGCGCCACGCGATACGGGCCCTCCGCCCCCGACACCTCCCAGTTCGGGAAGTAACTCATGCGGATGAGCACCGGCACGCCCACCCGGTCGACGCTGAAGGAGAGCGACTGCTGCTCGACTTGAAGATCGGACACCTGCACCTCGGGGAGATCGACAATGGACACCCCGGTCGCGGGTACGACAATGTCGACTCGTCGGCCTCGCTCACCGGGCTCGCCCTGACGCCGCTCGAGATCGATGACCGCGTCGATGCGTTGCCAACTCTCCGGGCCGTCGTCGGCCGGCAACGCCGGCCAGTCTCCGCGGTTCTGGAACCAGGAGGTGCCGAGTTCGAGGTGCCGTTCGCGCTGATCGCCTGATCGCTCTCGGACCACCACCGGCTGTCGGTCGAGTCCGACGACCATCTCGGAGCTGGCCACTTCGTAGATATTCCAAGGTGGAGACGAGGCGACAAGGGTGAGTTCGGCTTGGGCAGCGAGTTCAGCCTTGGCTTCAGGGGTGCGCACCATCGCGTAGCGCACCCCGAGGTCTTGGAGGTGATCGACGGCGACCGGCCCGTTGTTGTCGACGTAGCGCAGCTCGCGCACCGGGTTGGAGGACTGTTTCGATATCGCGGCGGTGGCGAGGAAGGAATACGGGGTGGTGCCGGAGGCTTCGAAGTAGACCGCCTCCATTGATCCGATGCAGCCGTCGGTCCAGAACGGCAACAGCATGAGCGCCATCGTCGTGCCGTACTGACCGTTGTCGGGGCTGTTCTCCCAGAGGGCGCGTCCGCAGCCCCGCTCGGCGCCGAGATCGTCCATGGTGGTGACGACGGCGTGGTACTCGGCGTAGGCGGCGCCTCGACCCTCGTAACCGGTGAAGTTGTACGACGCCCATCCGTCGCCGGAGGCCCGCACATTGGCCTGGGTGGCTTTGAACGGCCCCCACCCATAGACGGTGACACCGTTGTGGCTGGTCAGTCCGCCGCCGGGAAGCACCTGATACATGAACCCGACCACGATCAACACGCCAAGGGCCCCGATGAGCCCGCTCACCGTCGCCCCGCGCGCCCCGAGTTCGGTGGCGGCCCGGCGGTCCACGATCGTGTTCCAACCGACGCGGAGCAGCGCGGCCACCCCAACCATCATCAGCAGGTAGCGGACGAGATACACGAACGGCAGGAGCCGCGGGTTCCACAGCAGGCCGATCACCGGTAGCGAGTCGCGAGCGACATAGACACCGGCGCACAGCACCAGTCCGAGCACACCGAGGGCGACCCCATCGAGGTGTCGGCGGAGCAGGCACCAGCCGAGGCCGATGATGGCGAGGCCGGTGATGATGAAGTCGAGTGCGGTGGTGAGCGGGAAGAACATGTCCCAGAAGGAGTCGTCGAGTCCCTCGGGGCGTGGGCCGTATTTCATGTCGGTCATGAACTCGTGGTTCAACACGAACGGCCCCGCCCACCAGAGGAGCAACAGCACCGAGGTGAGGCCGACGGTGACCGCCCACACGAGCCGCTTCCGGTCGAGCCACACGACCGTCCACACGAGTGCGCCGGCGACCACGAAGAGGAGCACGATCCCGTGGGACACGCAGGCCGCGGCGATGAGGATCGACGCTCTCACCCGGTAGCGACCGGTTCGCAGGCCAGCAGCGACGTAACCCAGCCCGAACATCGCGAGCGAGAGCGCGATGGAGAAAGAGAACTCCCCGGCCATCGTCGACTTGAGATTGCCGCCGTAGATCGTGAAGCTCTCGTCGAGCACAAAGGCGAGGCCGGCGAAAGCGAACAGCTCGGGGATCGGGAAGGCGAAGCGTGCGAGACGACCGAAGGCCCAGCAGGCGATGGGGAAGGTGATCAACCCGATGACGCCGACCAACTTCATCGCCACTCCGTAGGGCAGCACGGTGTCGACCAGCACGATCGCGAGCGCGGGCAGCACCATGTAGAAGCGATAGACCGGCATGCCCGCGTACCAGTCCATGCTCCAACCGTTGAGGCGCCACGACGGGAGCAGGTGATCGCGGAGGAACGCGGGACCCCACACGTGAGCGCCGAAGTCGCCGCCGGTGGGTGTGTTGTCGTCGAAGATGAGGTCGGAGCCCGGGCTGAGCGGGTTGAGATGCACCACGTTCATGACGATCGCCGTGGTCAGCACCAACGAAAAGGAAGTGAGCGCGAACTTCCAGATGCGCACGTCGTCCCAATCGCGATCGAACCACGCTCTCAGCGACCGGAACGGCCCGGTCGACTGAGCCGTCACGAGCCCGGCGACGGGCGTGACATCGCTGTCGTCGACGTCGGG
>JAFMMJ010000091.1 GCA_017859785.1 Ilumatobacteraceae bacterium | reverse complement strand
TTCACCCGCGACTGCACACCGCCGCCGCGGATGTCGACCAGCACGATGTCGCCACCCTCATAGGGCGCGATCAACAGACGGCCGTCCTCCATGTCGAGACGTCCCGGTCCGCGGTAGTCGACCTCAAGAATCGGACTCTGGCCATCATCGGGGATGCCCTCGAACACGAACACCCGGTCGGCGTTGCGATCCGAGACAGCGAAGTACTCGCCGTCGAAGGCGACCCCCTTGATCTCACTCACCGCCACCGAACCGACCTGACCGACCATCGTCGCATCGGGCAACGCACCCGGTTCGAAGTCGTTCCAGACGTTCACAACGTCACGGCCGCCAGTGATGAACGTCGAACCAGAAAGCGCGTTATCCCAGGGCGCCTGACCGAACACGTACACAACATCGGCCAACGTGCCGGTCTCAGTCGGCATCGACGTCCACACATGCAACTGACGGTCGTAGTCACTGCTTGCGAACAACATCTCGCCATCGGAGGCGAGCACCGGGTTCTGGATGTAGCCGTCGCGAAGCAGCGACAACACATCGGAATCCTCGACGTTCAACGCGAAGTCCGGATTGCGATTGGCCACATCGGCCGGATCAGTGCTCGCGCCCACCCAGGCCGTCACCCGGTTGCCGTTGTACTCAATGAAGAACACCGAGTCGCCCGCGACCACCACATCGCCGCCGTCACCACCGAGATAGGCGTGGAGACCTTGCTCACCGCCGGGTGTTCCCTGGCCCGGCACATTCATCGCCTGCGTTTGGATGCGGGCAGCCGCCGTCGCGTCATCGATCGGGAACTGCTCCCACACATGAACCGACTCGCCACCAGCCGCCAGCGCGATCATCCCGTCGCCCAACGCCTCTCCCTGATACCAGTCGGCAAGGCACCCGTCGGGTTCACCGATCGGTAAACGATCAACCCACACATGGGTCTGCCGACCGGCGTTCGGCGCATTTTGATCACCCATCCCCCAGCACGACGGGAATCGTCCGTTCTCATCACCGATCAGGAACGACGACCCGTTCGAGGTGATGTTTCGAGGAGTGCCGACCGAGTCAGACGATGTCACCCTCGGCCGCTCGGTGCCGGTGAACGGGAAGGTCTCCCAAATGAGGATCTCGCCGCGTCGCGTGTTCGTCGAGATCAACGTCGTGCCGTCGGTCCACAAACCCCACGGCCACGGGTCGCCCACGCCGAGACGCTCAAGGTCGACGATGACATCGGCCGGAGCACCATCAACGGTCGGTGGCGTGTTCCAGATCAGAATCCGGCCGTTCTCCGTGTCGGCCACCAGGATCTTGCCGTCGGGCGTCATCTCGACGGCGCCCGGCCAGTTCATCTGCGCAGGGCCATCACCGGGCAACGTCGTCGAGTGATCAGGTTGACCGAGCACGACATCCGGGTCGGTCGGGCCAGTCGGAATCGAGTTGTAGAGCAGCACACGGTTGTTGAACCGGTCAGCGACCACCAGTCGTGTGCCGTCACTCGCCCCAGATGCCGGATGGTTCAGCCGCGAACCATCAACGGTCGCACCCACACCAAGCGCGGAGAGCGCGAAGACCGCGCCTCCCTCCGCGCCGGAAGCATCCGCGCCGGAACCAGCGGCGAGAGCACCGTCGGCGACCGTGCCCGGTTCGCGCTCGCACACGATGACGTCAGCCATCTGACGAAGCTGCACTCGACGGCCAGCGAACAGATCAGCGCACTGGTCGACCTCGGAGATCGCGCCGTCACCGTCACCCGGAGTTGCCGGACCGACCGGATCGGGGGCGGTCGTCGGCGCAGCGGGTTCAGGCTGCGCTGGCTCGGGCGCGGGTTCCGGAGCCGGTTCCGGTTGGGCCGGCTCGGGTGCAGCCGGGGCAGCAGCCTGCTCCGGTTCGGTCTCAGTGCCACCACCGCAAGCGCTGAGCATCGCGAAGAGCAACGCAGCCGAGCCGACCGCAAACCGGCGGCGGACCGACCGCGTAGGACGCTGGGCGACGTGTCGAGCAGGGCGTGAGAGTCGGGTCACAGCGCGGACAATAACCAGAGTGCCCCCATGGATAGAGCAGCACGGCGGCTCCAACCGGCAGCCCTGAGAAATAGGCGAGAGCAACTACCGTGGTCGCATGTCTCGACCGAGTTTCCGGGCCTTCCGAGCCGACACCAGCGGTGAGGAGATCGCCCGCGGCGTCGTCACCATGACCACCGACGACCTGGCCGACGACGGCGTGCTCGTCGAAGTGCATTGGTCGAGCGTCAACTACAAGGACGGACTCGCCTCCACCCCCTCCGGCAAAGTCGCCCGCATCTCGCCGATGGTCCCCGGAGTCGACCTCGCTGGCGTGCTCCTGGAGGATGCCGGAGACATCCCGGCCGGCACCGAAATCATCGTGCACGGCTACGACCTCGGTGTCGCTCGCCACGGCGGCTTCGCTCAGTTCGCCACCGTGCCGGTCGACTGGATCGTGCCGCTCCCGAATGGCCTCAGCCTCCGAGACGCGATGGTGATCGGCACCGCCGGCTACACCGCCGCGCTCTCCGTGATCGCGCTCATCGACCACGGCCTCACGCCCGACAGCGGACCGGTGCTCGTCACCGGGGCGACCGGAGGGGTTGGCAGCACCGCGGTCAGCATGCTCGCCGGACTCGGCTACACCGTCACCGCCTCCACCGGGAAACCCGACGAAGCCGACTTCTTGAAGGCGCTCGGCGCCAGCGACATCATCGACCGCGCCACCCTCGCCGAGGAAGGGCGACGTCCACTCGAATCGATGGTGTGGGCCGGAGCGGTCGACTGCGTCGGCGGGGTCACCCTCGCCAATGTGCTCAAGCAGATCAACTACGGCGGCGCGGTGGCCGCGAGCGGCCTCACCGGCGGAGCGGGACTGCCGACCACGGTTCTGCCCTTCATCCTTCGCGGGGTGTCGCTCCTCGGTATCGACTCGGTTCAGACCCCGATCGCGCGACGCCGTGAGGTGTGGGGACGCATCGCGACCGATCTCCGTCCGACCGGCCTCGACCGAATCGGCCGCGACATCTCCCTCGACGATCTCGATGGCGTGCTGACCGCGATCCTCCAAGGCGGCGCGACCGGCCGCAACGTCGTCGATCTCCAGCGGTCATGAACGGCGGACGGCCCGACGCTGGCGGGACACCAATCAACGAGACGGAACTGCGGGCGCGACTCACCCCGATCCAGTTCGAGGTCACTCAACGCGCGGGCACCGAGCGGCCGTTCACCGGCGAATACTGGAACGTGTTCGACGACGGCACCTACCGCTGCATCGTGTGCGACCTCGAGCTCTTCGACTCGTCCACCAAGTTCGATGCGCACTGCGGCTGGCCGAGCTTCTACGAGGCCCTCGACCGCGACCGCGTCCGGTTCATCGAGGATCGCTCCCACGGGATGATTCGCGTCGAGGTGCGCTGCGCCGGATGTGACGCCCACCTCGGGCACGTCTTCCCCGATGGCCCTGCCCCGACCGGTGACCGCTACTGCATGAACTCGGCCTCGCTCAGCTTCCGGCCCGCCGGAGGCGATGCGTGAGCGAACCAGCGGGTGACGACCGCTCGCGCACCGTCGATCTGATCGTCGGTGCCCGGCCGAACTTCGTCAAGATCGCCTCGATCGTCCACGCCTGGGCACCCCTCGCCGCCGACGGGGTGCGACACCGGCTCATCCACACCGGCCAGCACTTCGACACCGCCATGTCGGGCTCGCTCTTCGAGCAGCTCGCCATCCCCGAACCCGACATCAACCTCGGGGTTCGCGCACCCAACTCAGCCGCGCAGATCGGCGCGATCATGACCGCCTACGCCGAGATCCTCGCCGAGCATCGCCCAGCGCTCACCGTCGTGGTCGGCGATGTGAACTCAACGGCGGCCGCAGCGATCGCCGCGCAACACGCCCAAGTGCCGGTCGCTCACGTTGAGAGCGGTCTGCGTTCGGGCGCCTGGCGCATGCCGGAGGAGATCAACCGCCTCGTCACCGACTCGATCGCCGATCTGCATTTCGCCACCACCGAAGGAGCCCGGCAGAACTTGCTGGCGGAGGGCGTCGACCCGGCCTGCATCCACGTGGTTGGCAACACCATGATCGACACCCTGCTCGCGAACCGAGACCGAGCCATCGCCCCAGGGTTCTGGAGTGCGCTCGGCGACAACCAGCCCTTCGTGCTCGCGACTCTCCACCGGCCGAGCAACGTCGACGACACCGATCGGCTGCTGCAATTCATCAGCGCGCTGTGCTCTGGCGCCGGTGACCTCCCCGTGGTCCTGCCCGCTCACCCGAGAATCCGCGAGCGCATCGCCGCTGCCAGCGGGTTGCCGACGAACCTGCTCGTCGTCGAGCCACAGCCGTATCTCGAGTTCATGTACCTGCTGCAACGAACCGCCCTGGTGGTGACCGACTCGGGCGGGATCACCGAGGAGACCTACGCCCTCGACATCCCGTGCATCTCCCTCCGGTCGACCACCGAGCGGCCAGAGACCGTCACCGATGGCACCACCGTGCTGGCCGGCGAGAAACCCAACGACCTGCCCGGCCTGATCGCCGCCACCCTCGCCGCCGACCATGCTCCGACCACCCTTCCCCCGACGTGGGACGGACGCACCGGACAACGCATCGTCGAA
>JAFMMJ010000090.1 GCA_017859785.1 Ilumatobacteraceae bacterium | reverse complement strand
CCACGTGATCACCACGAACACTGTCGAACCCCATAACGCGGCCGACAAGTCACCCACCAAGAACAACACCCCCGATAGCAGGGTGCCGACGAGCCGTCCCGCCGCGTTCGCGGAGTAGTAGAAGCCGACATCGAGCGCGACCTCATCGTCGCTGGCGTAGGCGAGCACCAAGAACGAATGCAACGCGGAGTTCATCGCGAAGACCGCTCCGAACACGATCAATCCGCCGACGATCGCAACGGTGCGGGCGACATCAGCGAGCACGAGCGCGGCGATCGCCGCCGACACCACCGCCAGGAACACACCCCAGCGTCTCGTCGCCGCCACCTCGTCGCTCGCGCGGCCACCAGCAGCCAAGAGACGCGGAGCCGACGACTGCACGATGCCGTAACCGATCACCCAGGCAGCGAGAAACGCGCCAACCCCTTCATGGCTCCACCCGAGCGTGTCGGCGAGGAACACCGGCAGCGCCACCACGAACCAAATATCTCGCGAGCCGAACAGGAAGAAGCGCGCCGCCGACAACCGGTTGATCTCCGTCGACTTCGACATCAGCGACCGCAGCGGGGCTTTGCGCTTCGAGCGTCCGATGTCCTCATTCAAAAACACGATCAACGCCACCACGGTCACCGCGAGCGCCACCACCATCGTCCAGAGCGCCCCGTCGAAGCCGAGCCCCGACAACAGCGCGCCTCCCACGAAGAACCCGACACCCTTCAGAGCGTTCTTCGACCCGGTGAGGATCGCGACCAGTCGGAACAGCCCGCCGTCACCCGCCACGGTCTTCACCGCGCTCTTCGACGACATCTTCGTGAGGTCCTTCGCTACACCCGAGAGCGCCTGCAAGCCCATCACGAAGGTGACCGCGAACCAGGTCTCCCAGTCGTCCGACAGCAGGGTCAGCGTCGACAACGCAACGATCTGAAGCACGAGTCCCCACACCAACGTGCGGTTCAGGCCCTTGCGCGACCCGGCCCAACCACCAAGGAGGTTGGTGACGATGCCCATGAACTCATAGGCGAGGAACAAGAACGCGATCTCAACCGGTGAGTAGCCGAGGTCGTTGAAATGCAGCAGCACCAACATCCGCAGCGCGCCGTCGGTCACGGTGAACACCCAGTAGCCGGCAGTCACCAGCGCGTAGTTACGAAGGTTCACGAGCCCGACCCTTGCGAGGCGGCGACGCGAGCGACGAGATCCACGAGACGGTGCGCGTAACCGAACTCGTTGTCGTACCAGACGAGCACCTTCACCATTGTTGAGTCGATGAGCATGGTGGAGGGCAGATCGACGATGCCCGATCGCGTGTCGTTGACGAAGTCGACCGACACGAGCGGACGCTCCTCCACGCCGAGCACCCCAGCCATCGGGCCCGCCGCCGCGGCACTCAGCAGGCCGTTGACCTCGTCGACGGTGGTCTCGCGCTCCATCTCGAGCACGAGGTCGCTGAGCGACGCGTTGAGCAGCGGCACGCGAACCGCGAGTCCGTTCAGCCGCCCGGCGAGCTCGGGAATGATCATCGTGACCGCTGTCGCCGACCCGGTTGACGTTGGGATCAGGCTGTTGAGCGCCGAACGGGCGCGACGCAGGTCTTTGTGTGGGGCATCCACGATCACCTGGGTGTTGGTGGCGTCGTGGACCGTGGTGATCGCTCCGCGAGCGATGCCGATGCCGTCGTGGAGCACTTTGATGACCGGCGCGATGCAGTTGGTCGTGCAACTCGCCGCCGTCACGATCCGGTGAACCTCGGGGTCATACAGATCGTCGTTGCAGCCCATCACGACGTTGAGCACCCCCGGGCTCTTCACCGGAGCGGCGACCACCACCGACGAGGCGCCGTTGTCGAGATGCGGTACGAGCGACTCGGTGTCTTTGAACTTGCCGGAAGCCTCGATCACGATGTCGACGCCGTGACGGTCCCATTCGATGGCGCCGGGATAGCGCTCGTCGGAGAACGTGACGCGTTGACCGTCGATGGAGAGCGAGTTCCCGTTCGACTCGACCACTCCCGGATAGCGGCCGTGAACCGAATCGAACTCGAGCAGGTGCGCGGCGGTCTCGGGGCCGCCAGCGACCTCGTTGATGTGTACGAGGCGGAGCTCGGGGTGGTGGCGTAGCGCGGTGACAGCGAGGCGCCCGATGCGGCCGAAACCGTTGATGCCGACGGTGGTCATGACGGTCCTCCCATGAGGTGATCGATTCGGTGATGGATCGCGTGAACGACAGCGTCGAAGGCATCGGGAGCCTCCGAGACGATCGGGTCGGCGATCGACCAGTGCCACCAGTCGTCGCGCACCGGCAAGGCCTCATGCACTGAGTCGCACACCGTCACCACCTGGCTCGTGGTGTCGAGTCGTTCGATGACGCGAGGCCGACAGCCGGTGAGGTCGAGGCCTGCCCGTTGCCCCGCGGCGACCGCCTCGGGGTGCACACGGTCCGCGGGAGCGGTGCCCGCCGAGGAGGCTGGGCCACCGACGCGCCGGGTCCAGATCGCCGCGGCGAGTTGAGAGCGCGCCGAGTTGTGGGTGCAGAGGAACACGACCGGGCGAGCAGCATCGACGTGGACCGGCTGAGCGAAGACCCGGGCCGAATCGGTGAGGCGTAGGTAGCGGCGTCGTCGATCGGCATGAGAGCGACCTCGCGTCACGAGTCCGGCTTCGGCGAGCACATCGAGATGGTGGGCGAGGAGGCTGGCCGACAGATCGAGCCGCTCACCGAGTTCGCGGGGCGACCGGTCACAGGCCGCCAACTCGTCGACAATCGCGAGGCGAACCGGCTCGCCGAGCGCGGCGTGCACCTTCACGCGTTGAGCGAGAGCGTCGGAAGCGGCCCGGGTCACCGGGATAGTCGAGCAGGTCGCGGCAGATAGTTCAACATTGATTGAGTGAACTGTCGGTGAATTCGCCACACCCGTGTGCGACCCTGTCGCCATGGCATTCGGCCAACCGCAGGGCCCGCCCGCTTCCAAACGGCAACTCGATCGACTACTCGACCTCGTGATCGCCGCCGGACACGACGGATTCCGGGACGCCCGAGGTCCGCTCGGGCTCACCCAACGTCAAGCCAATGGCAAGTTCACGCGCGACGAAGCCGACGAGTTGATCGAGCAACTCGAAACCGGGGTGGCCGGAGAGCCGATCGTCGCGCTCACCGCTGAGGAACGCGCCCTCCGATCGATGTCGGCCGAGGCGATCGCTGCTGAATTGCAGCGACGTGGCTGGGTGGTGATGGAACCGTGATCGCCGCCAGGAGCAACTGATGGCCTGGTGGGAGGCGCTGCTGCTCGTTATTGGAGGCCTGTTCGCCGGGGCGATCAACACCGTGGCAGGAGGCGGGTCGATGCTCACTGTCCCGCTGCTGGTGCTGGCCGGTGTGCCCGGGAACGCCGCCAACGGATCCAACCGCGTCGGCATCCTCACATCGAACGTCGCCGCGGTCGCCACCTTCCGTCGGCTCGGCGTCGACGGACTACGTCACGCCTCGCGAGTCGTCGTGCCCATCGTGCTCGGTGGGCTCATCGGATCGTTCGCCGTCGGTCGCCTGCTCGACGACGCCGCGTTCGAGCGGGTCTTCGGCCTGCTGATGATTCCCCTCGTGATCCTCTCCGTGAGGCGACCCTCCAATGCCTCCGGCGATCGAGCCTGGTCGACGACCAAGGTCGTGATCGTCTTTCTGCTCATCGGGATCTACGGCGGTGCCTTTCAAGCCGGAGTGGGGCTGGTGCTCCTCGCCGCGCTCACCCGGTCGGGATTCGACCTCGTCATGTCGAACTCGATCAAGGTGATCGTCAACACCGCGGTCACCGTCGTCGCGCTCCCCGTGTTCATCCTCAGCGGTGACATCGCATGGGCCCCGGCCCTGGTGCTCGCCGCCGGGTTCGTGGTGGGCGGTTGGCTCGGGGCGCAGGCCTCGTTCCGCGGGGGAGAGGTGCTCATCCGCCGAGTCATGGTGGTGGCCGCTCTCGGGCTCGCCGGCCGACTCATCGGCATCTACTGAAACCCAGCAATTCCGCGCTTTCTCAGAGAATTTTCGAAAAAGCGCGAGGTCTCCGCCTTGCCCTGCTCTGGACCCCCGACGGGCCACACCGCCCGTCCCGACAGGGGAGACAGACATGGGAATCAAGGGAACGCTCAAGGGAATCACCGCCACCACGATGATCGGAGCCGGACTGCTCGGCCTCGGTGGGGTGGCTCAGGCCGCGACCGAGTCGGTCGACCTCCACAACGCCAGCGCCAAGGTTGGTTCGGACTGTCCGAACAGCACCGGTGACTGGTGGCACTTCGTGATCACCCCGAACAACGGGTCGCACGAGTTCAGCTCCATCACCCTCAATGTCGCCGGGACGTCACGGACATTCAGCGGTGGCGCGATCGTCGGTAACGGGTCGCAGCGCGACAACGTGTTCGTCGCTGTGCCCGCCGGGTACTCGGCGGACGACCTCCGGGCAGGAGGCTCATCGGCCGAGATCACCGATGCCGCCCGCCGCACCAAGTTCGTGCTCTCCCATGTCTGCATCGGAGAGGCCGATGAGCCGGTCGTCGAGGATGAGCCGGTCGTCGAGGATGAGCCGGTCGTCGAGGATGAGCCGGTCGTCGAGGATGAGCCGGTCGTTGAGGATGAGCCGGTCGTCGAGGATGAGCCGGTCGTTGAGGATGAGCCGGTTGTTGAGGATGAGCCGGTTGTTGAGGATGAGCCGGTTGTTGAGGATGAGCCGGTTGTTGAGGATGAGCCGGTTG
>JAFMMJ010000089.1 GCA_017859785.1 Ilumatobacteraceae bacterium | reverse complement strand
CGATGAGCACCACCACCACGGCCGCTGCCCTCGGGCTCGTAGTACTCATCCGGTAGCGCGCCGGTCCAACGACCCTGCGCGCGCACCGACCTCCCAACCGGGAGGTCGTTTCCTTTTTCGCCCTCCCATCAGGAGACACCCAATGAGCAACACCAACAAAATCACCGGGGCCCAAGCCCTCATCCGAGCCCTCGAACACGAACAAGTCGACACCGTGTTCGGCCTCCCCGGCGGCTGCATCCTGCCCGCCTACGACCCGCTGCTCGAGTCGTCCATCCGCCACGTCCTCGTGCGCCACGAACAAGGCGCCGGCCACATGGCTGAGGGCTACGCCCACGTCACCGGACGCCCCGGCGTCGCCATGGTCACCTCCGGGCCCGCCGCCACCAACCTGGTCACCCCGCTCATGGACGCCTACATGGACTCCATCCCCATGGTCGGCATCACCGGACAGGTCGGCACCGCCGCCATTGGCTCCGACGCCTTCCAAGAATGCGACACCGTCGGCATCACCCGCAGCTGCACCAAGCACAACGAACTCGTCATGACCGCCGACGACCTCCCCCTCGCCGTCCGACAGGCCTTCCACATCGCCACCACCGGCCGCCCCGGCCCCGTGCTCATCGACGTCCCGAAAGACGTCCTGCAAAACGAGATGACCTGGCACTGGCCAAGCGACGACGAAGTCGCCGACAGCCTCCCCGGCTACCGGCCGACCTCCAAAGGCCACCCCCGCATGATCAAAGAAGCCGCCCGGCTCATCCTCGACGCCGAACGGCCCGTCATCTACGCCGGCGGCGGCATGCTGAAAGCCCGCGCCGCTGAAGTGCTGCGCGAACTCGCCGAACTCACCGGCATCCAAGTGGTCACCACCCTCATGGCCCGCGGCGTGTTCCCCGACGACCACCCGCTCTGCCTCGGCATGCCCGGCATGCACGGCACCATCGCCGCCACCACCGCCATGCAAAAGAGCGACCTGCTCATCGCCCTCGGCGCCCGCTTCGACGACCGCATCACCGGCCGCGTCAACGGCTTCGCCCCCGACGCCAAAATCATCCACGTCGACATCGACCCCGCCGAACAAGGCAAAGTGCGCCGCCCCGACGTCCCGATCGTCGGCGACTGCCGCCTCGTCACCGAAGAACTCGTCGCCGCTGTGCGCGACCTCCTCGCCGGAGGCACCACCCAAGCCGACATCAGCGCCTGGAAAAGCCGGGTGTCAGGCTGGCAAGAGATCTTCCCCCTCACCTACGACGACGCCGAAGCCGGTGCCGCGCTCAAGCCGCAGTACTGCCTCGAGAAACTCCGCGACGCCGCCCCCGAAGGCACCATCGTCGCCTCCGGCGTCGGCCAGCACCAGATGTGGGCGTCGCTCCACTGGAAGTTCAACGAGCCCTACACCTGGGTGAACTCCGGCGGACTCGGCACCATGGGCTTCGCCATCCCCGCCGCCATCGGCGCCAAAGTCGGCCGACCCGACAAAACCGTGTGGGCCGTTGACGGCGACGGCTGCTTCCAGATGACCGCCCAAGAACTCGTCACCGCCACCGTCGAGCGCATCCCCGTGAAAATTGCGCTCCTCAACAACTCCTACCTCGGCATGGTCCGCCAATGGCAGGAGATGTTCTACGACGAGCGCTACTCCGAGGTGTATCTCTCCACCGAAACCCCCGACTACGTCAAATGGGCCGAATCGATGGGATGCGTCGCCATCCGCGTCGAAAGCCCCGAAGAAGTCGAACCCGCCATCGAGAAAGCCAACTCGATCAACGACCGCTCCGTCGTCGTCGAGTTCCGCACCGACTCCAACGAGAAAGTGTTCCCGATGGTGCCCGCCGGAGCCAGCAACGACGACGTCATCGTGCACCCCTCCCAGCAGGAACATCGTCATCACCTGACCTGAGGCGTACGCTCCGAACCCCGAAAGGCACCCCATGACCGCGATCAACCCACACGGCACCTCCCTCAACCACGCGATCCTCTCGGTGCTCGTCCAAAACCGGCCCGGCGTGCTCGCCCGCGTCGCCAGCCTCTTCGCCCGCCGCGGCTACAACATCTTCTCCCTCGCCGTCGCCCCCGCCGAAGACGAGAACATGAGCCGCATCACCATCGTGGTCGACCTCGAATCGGCCCCGCTCGAGCAGATCGTGAAGCAGCTGTTCAAACTGGTCGACGTGGTCAAGATCTCCGAACTTGACCCGCGGCGCTCCATCGAACGCGAACTCCTCCTCGCCACCGTGCGCGTCACCGCCGAGGAACGCACCCAACTCTTCGAAGTCGCCAACATCTTCGAAGCCAAAATCCTCGCCGTCGGCGCCGAAGCCGTCACCGTCAGCCTCGAAGGCCACCCCGACAAACTCGACGACTTCGAAGAACTCCTCGCCGCCCACCGCATCCAAGAACTGCAGCGCACCGGACGCGTCGCGCTCCCCAAACTCGACCGTTCGGCCCGACTTCGGGCCGTCCCCACAACCCAGAAAGGAAAGGTGGGCTGACATGGCCGCCAACGTCTACTACGAGGCAGACGCCGATCCCTCCATCATCCGCGGCCGCAAGGTCGCCGTCATCGGCTACGGCTCCCAAGGTCACGCCCACGCCCTCAACCTGAAGGACTCCGGCGTCGAGGTATGCGTCGGACTCCGCGACGGATCCTCCTCGGCCGCCAAAGCCACCGAAGCCGGCCTCAACGTCAAGTCGATGGCCGACGCCTCCGCGTGGGCCGACGTCATCATGATCCTCGCCCCCGACACCGAGCAGAAGTCGATCTTCGACAACCACATCGCCCCGCACCTCCAGCCCGGCGACGCCATCGCGTTCGCCCACGGCTTCAACGTGCGCTTCGGCCGCATCAGCGCCCCCGAAGGCGTCGACTGCATCATGATCGCCCCGAAAGGCCCCGGTCACCTGGTGCGACGCACCTACACCGAAGGTGGCGGCGTGCCCGCCCTCATCGCCATCGACCAGGACGCCACCGGCAGCGCCAAAGCCCTCGCCCTCTCCTATGCCGAGGCCATCGGCGGCGCCCGCGCCGGCGTCATCGAGACCACCTTCCCCGAAGAGACCGAAACCGACCTCTTCGGTGAGCAGGTCGTGCTCTGCGGCGGCCTCACCCGTCTGGTGCAGGCCGGATTCGAAACCCTCGTCGAAGCCGGCTACGCCCCCGAGATGGCCTACTTCGAGTGCCTCCATGAGGTGAAGCTCATCGTCGACCTCATGTACGAAGAAGGCATCGCCGGAATGCGCTACTCGATCTCCGACACCGCCGAATACGGCGACCTCACCCGCGGACCTCGCATCGTCACCGACGCCACCAAGGCCGAGATGAAGAAGGTGCTTTCTGAGATCCAGTCCGGCCAGTTCGCTGACGAATGGATCGCTGAGAGCGAAAGCGGCCGCGCGAACTACCACCGGATGCAAGACGAGGGCAAAGCCCACCCGATCGAAGTGGTCGGCTCGCGTCTGCGCTCGATGATGCCGTGGATCTCCGCCGGCAAGCAGAAGGTGGCGGACGCCTCCGGCGGCGCCAGCTGAACACCGAGCACACCACCGGCGGCATCTGGTCGTCGCGCTACCTCGCTGTCACCGTCGCCAACCTGACGGTGGTGGCCATCGCCGCCTTCGACGGCCTCGCCGTCGCGTCGGCCCTGCCATCGATCGCCGACGACCTCGGCCGCATCGCGCTGCTGCCCTGGGTGCTCACCGGCTACCTCGCCACCTCGGCGATCGCCGTCATCGTCGCCGGACCCGTCATCGACGCCATCGGCGTGCGACGCACCTTCCGGATCACCGGCACCTGGTTCCTTGGCGCCTCCGCCCTCGCCGCGCTCGCGCCAACCATGGAAACCCTCATCGCCGCCCGAGTGCTCCAAGGCTTAGGTGGGGGACTGGTGATCGCCGTCGCCCTCGCCGCCGTTGGCCTCGCCTACCCGCACGAACTGCGACCCAAAGCCTTCGCGGCCAACTCGATCGTGTGGGGCGTCATGGGCTTCGGCGGCCCCGCCATCGCCGGAGCGCTCCTCGCCATCGGCGACTGGCGATTCGTGTTCGCCGTGAAGCTCCCGATCACCGCTGTCGCTCTCGCCGTTGGATGGCGCGCCCTGCCGTCGACGCGGGAACGGCCCACCCGCATCACCACCGACTGGGTCGGTATCGCGTGGCTCGCCGTCGTGGTCGCCGCATCACTCGCCACCGTCGCCCAACTCGGCAGCGACTGGGGCATCGTCGGCATCTCGCTCGCCGTCACCATCGCCGCCGCCGCCGGCTACTGGCGCCACGCCGGACGCGCCGACACCCCGGTGCTGAGACGAGAACACCTCACCCGATTCCCCCTCGGCTTCGTGCACCTGTCGACCGGAGCGATCCTCATCGCCGGACTCGCCGCCGACAACTACCTGCCGATCTATGTGCACACCGTGCGCGAACGCTCCATCGAATTCGCTGCGTTCTCCCTCGTGTTCCTCACCGTTGGCTGGACCCTCGGCGCCATCGCGTTCTCCCGCGTGCCGACCACCTGGCCCGAAACCCGCACCACCCTCGCCGGATCCACCCTCATGATCCCGTCGCTCACCCTCGCGTGGCTCTCCATCAGCGGAGGCTGGCATCTCGGTGTGATCTTCACCGCGTACGCACTGATCGGCGTGTCGATCGGCCTCGTGTCGACCTCCGGCGTCACCTACATGCAGCGCGGAGCCGCCGAAGCCGAGATGGGACGCGTGAACAGCGCCCATCAGTTCGTGAGAACGCTGTGCATCACCTACGCCGTCGCCATCGGCGGAGCGATCCTGCTCGCCACCGTCGACGCCCGCACCGG
>JAFMMJ010000032.1 GCA_017859785.1 Ilumatobacteraceae bacterium | reverse complement strand
GAAACTTGACCTTGTGGGTCGGATTTTCAGCCCGTAGTATCACTCGCCATGTCTGACAACACCGCCAACTGGGGATTCGACACACGCCAGATCCACGTCGGAGGTGACCCCGATCCGGCCACCGGCGCCCGCGCCGTGCCGATCTACCAGACCACCTCATACGAGTTCCGCGACACCGAACACGCCGCCAACCTCTTCGGACTCGCCGAGGTCGGCAACATCTACACCCGCATCATGAACCCCACCCAGGCCGCCCTCGAGGCCCGCCTGAACAGCCTCGAAGGGGGATGCACCACCGCCATCGGCCTCCCCGGCGCCCTCGCCGTCGCCTCCGGACAATCCGCCGAAACCCTCGCCATCCTCACCCTCTGCGAAGCCGGCGACCACATCGTTGCCTCACCCTCGCTCTACGGCGGCTCCTACAACCTCTTGCACCACACCATCCCGAAAATGGGCATCGAGGTCACCTTCGTCGACGACCCCCACGACCTCGACCAATGGCGCGCCGCCATCCGCGACACCACCAAGCTCTTCTACGGCGAAGTGCTGCCCAACCCGAAGAACGACTTCTTTGACATCGAAGGCGTCTCCGGCGTCGCCCACGACAACGGCATCCCCCTCATGGTCGACAACACCGTCGCCACCCCGTATCTCGTGCGGCCCATCGAATGGGGAGCCGACATCGTCGTGCACTCACTCACCAAGTTCATGGGCGGCCACGGCACCTCCGTCGCCGGCGGCATCGTCGACGCCGGACGCTTCGACTACGGCGCCTCCGGACGCTTCCCCAACTTCACTGAACCCGACCCGAGCTACCACGGCCTCGCCTACTGGCCGGCCCTCGGCCACGGCTCGATGATCTTGAAAGCCCGCGTGCAGATGCTCCGCGACCTCGGCATGGCCATCTCGCCGTTCAACGCCTTCATGATCCTCCAAGGCATCGAAACCCTCAGCCTGCGCATGGAACGCCACTTCGCGAACGCCCAAGCCGTCGCTGAACACCTCGACGGACACGCCAAAGTGCTCTCGGTCAACTACTCCGGCCTGCCCTCGAGCCCCTGGTATGAGCGCGCCACCCGCCTCGGCGGCGGACGCGGCTACGGCAGCGTGCTCGCCTTCGAGATCGACGGCGGACTCGAAGCCGGCAAGAAATTCGTGGAAGCCCTCGAACTGCACAGCCACGTCGCCAACATCGGCGACGTCCGCAGCCTCGTGATCCACCCGGCCTCCACCACCCACAGCCAGCTCACCCCCGAGGAACAAGCCGCCAGCTCGGTCACCCCCGGGCTCATCCGGCTCTCCGTCGGCCTCGAATCGATCGCCGACATCATCGCCGACCTCGATCGCGGCTTCGCCGCCGTCTGACCTACTGCGTCGAGAACCCGGCGCGCACCAAACCCTCAGCGACCAGGCGACGCACCTCGGCTGACGGCTCATCCAACCGGGTGAGGGTGACGCCGGTGATCTCAGCGCTGCACACCCCGCCGTGGCCATAGGGCCCGACCGGGGCGCCCGTGTCGCAACCCACATCGAACGTCTCGCCACTCATCGAGAACACGATCGGCACCGTTCGCTCGAGCCTCGCCCCGGCGACTGCTTCGCCATCGACGGTCAACACCAACTCGCCGCCCGCGCCGAAGCCGCCGTCGTAGGCGAACTCGACGACGAGTGAATGCGAACCCGACGCCAACGCGTCCGGGGCCGCGATCGTCGTGATGTCGTGGCCGAAACAGTTGTAGGTGAACATCGGACGCCCAGCATCAAGCCAGAGCGACCAGCCCGCCATGTTCCCGCCCTGACACACCACGACCCCATGGTCATCCGCTCCGGCGACGATCTCGGCGTCGATCCGCCACGAACAATTCTTCAACGACACCACTGACCACTCCGGCATCCGCACATGAGCCCGGGTGTAGGTCATCGACGACACGCCACCCAACGGCCCCGGCACCGCGAAATCCCCACCGCGCGGCGAGCCCGCGTCACGCAACGGGAACACCCCGTTGCGCTCCGCCTCCGCATCGAATAGCTCGCGCAGACGCGCCAACACATCGGGATGCTCATCAGCGAGATCGACCGCCTGAGAGAAATCGTTACGAATGTCGTAGAGCTCCCACACCTCCTGCGGGCCATCGAACTCGAAGGCCTGCATGCGGATCCAGGGCACCCGACCGTGGAAACACGACGCCATCCAACCGTCGTGATAGATCCCGCGGTTCCCGAGGACCTCGAAATATTGCGTGGTGCGCTCGCTCGGCCCGTCGGCGTCGAACGAGTACGTCATCGACACCCCATCGAGCGACATTTGCTCGATGCCGTTCACCCTCGCCGGGACCTCCACCCCCGCCGCATCGAGAATCGTCGGCATGAGATCGACCACATGATGGAACTGGCTTCGCAGCCCGCCAGTGGCAGTGATTCGCGACGGCCACTCGATCGCCATCGCGTTCCGCGTGCCACCGAAATGCGAGGCCACCTGCTTCATCCACTGGAACGGCGCATCCAACGCCCAGGCCCACCCCACATTGAAATGGTTCTCGCATCGCGCCGTACCGAAATCATCCATGTGGGCGAGCAACCACTCGGGATCCTCATGCACACCGTTCTGGAACGACGGCGCGCTCCACGCCCCATGCACCGTGCCCTCAGCCGACGCCCCGTTGTCACCCGACAAATAGATGATCAATGTGTCGCGGCCATCGCCGCGAGCCGCGTCGATCACCCGACCGATGTGATGATCGGTGTGGGCCAAAAACCCCGCGAAACACTCCATCAACCGCGACGCCACCGGCCGATACCGCTCGTCATAGTCATCCCACGCCGGAATCTCATCAGGACGCCCCGTCGACACCGTGCCCGACGGAATCACCCCCAGATCGAGCTGACGGGCATGAATCGCCGACCGCAACTCATCCCAACCACCATCGAACGCCCCAGAGAACCGATCGATCCAGTCGAGCGGCGCGTGATGCGGGGCATGCACCGCCGGGGTCGAGAAATAACAGAACCACGGGCGATGCGGAGCGGCGGCGCGTTGCCGGTCCATCCACTCGATCGCGCGATCCGCCAAATCCTCATTCAGGTGGTAGCCGTCACGGCCGACGTGCGGAGCGATCGGCGTCGTCTGGTCATAGACCGCCGGCTCCCACTGCGACGCCTCGGCGCCGATGATCCCGTAGAAGCGGTCGAACCCCATCCCCGTTGGCCAACGATCGAACGGACCCGCCGGACCCTGCTCCCATGACGGCGTCAAATGCCACTTGCCGAAACACCCCGTCGCGTAGCCCGACATCCGCAAGATCTGCGCCACCGTCGCCGCCTCCGGCGGCATCGCCGAGTCATACCCGGGAAACGAGTTCGCGATCTCCGTGATGCCACCCATATGCACCCGATGGTGCTGACGTCCCGTCAACAACGACGCCCGAGTCGGCGAGCACAACGCCGTCGTATGGAACTGGTTGTAGATGAGCCCGCGATCCGCCACACCCTGGAACGCCGGACTCGGAACCGGACCACCGAGGGTCGACATCGACCCGAACCCAACATCGTCGAGCATCACCAACAACACGTTCGGACCATCCGGCGGCTCCGGCGCGCGCAACGGACGTGGCGTCGACTCGCCGATCAACCGGCCGATCTCACCCTCGAACGCCGGAGTGCCGAGCGGAAGATCGCTCACGACCCCTCCAGCGCGAACCCGTCGAGATCAACCACCCCAAGCGCTGATCGAACCGCGTCGATATCACCATCGACCGTCATCCGACCATCAGCCAGCACGTCATCGAGCCCGCACACCCCGCACAACAGATCCACCCACACCGAACGCTCACACGCCACCGTCACCGTCGCCGACACCCCATCGGTCGGACACGCGACATGGTTGCGCACATGCAGACCCGCGGCCTCACCTGAGAGCACCACTCGCAGATGCGTATCCACCCCCGCCGCGCGCTCCGGCACGACGAGCACCCGCAACACCCCGACCAGATCGGCCACCGACCAGTCGGCCACCTGACGATGGCGGAACCGATGCACCCGATTGCGATCCAACGACCGGGTGCCATCAGCGTCACGAGCCCGCGTCAAACACCAGTTGCGCACATTCGCCGATGTCGTGCGGCGAGCCACCACGCGCAACACCGCGGCCAGCCGCGCGCGATCACCCTCATCGGCGTCAGCGTGATGCACGACAAGACCGGCCAACTCGAGAGCCCACCGAGGATCATCCTCCGTCGCGCCGTCGATGATCGCTCGCACCGCATCGAGACCACCCATCGCCGCGACGAACCGCTCGGCCCGCTCGCGTTCGGGATGGGGGAGGAGACGCTGCGGATCCCCATCGAAAAACCCAAACAACCCCGACCGGATCTGCTGGACGTGATGCTCGGCCACCCCGTAGTGCTGTTGCAGCAACCAATCGTCACTAAACACCTCGGGCAACTCGATTCGGTCGGCGAGATCCGGGCCCGACAAGCCGCGATTCGTCCAACGCACCGTCTGATCCCACAGGAACTGGATCGCATCGCGATACCGCGTGACCCGCTCGGCGATCTCCGTCGCCCCCGACATCGGCGGACCATGAGTTGCCGCTAAATGCTCAGCTCCGAGACCGGCGAGATGATCGAGACCGTCGATGAGCACCCGTGGATCGCGATACGACTCGCCGCGGATCGCGAACACGTTGAACAACGCCGGCCACACCAAGTTGTGCACCGCGAGGCCGAGATCGGGAAACCAGAAGGTCACCGAATCATCAGCATCCGATGGCGCCGGCCGCACCTCCACCCGAAGCCCCGCCACCTCAAGCGACGTGTCGGCAGTCGCCGTCACCGTGGCCGGCACATGGCCGATCGTGTGCGGGGCGTGCTCGTCGAAGCGATACGACAAACCGAGACCGACATTGACGAGTCCGTCCGGTCCGGTCGGCTCGAGCGCCACTGCGAACTGCTCCACCAGCCCGCGCGAATAGGTCGGCGCGATCTCGGTGCCCGACCGCGCCCGGTTCAACGCGATGCGCTCATGGCCGAAGATCAACTCCACCGGTTCGGTGTCGGTCACCGCCGTCGTGCCGCTCACATAATGGAAGTGGGTGTAGAGCACCGCGACCACCGGCTCCGACGCCACCTCGCGCAACGCGGCGAGGGCCGCTCGCATCTCCTCGACGCTCTCACCGGTGTCGATCGCGATGATCCCGCCCGGTCCGCGAACGAAGGTCTGATTCGACAGCCCGTTGCCAACCAAGGTCCAGGCGTGATCACCAAGCGGGTAGAGCTGGCGGCGCAGACGGTCGGTGTGCGCGAGTAACGACGAGTCGACCACCTGCCCGGCGGGACCCTCCGCGACAGCAGCATCGTCGCCACGGATCGCACGAGCCATCGCCGCACACTAGAGCGACCGCGAGACGCGGTCGGCATGACTCAGTCGTCGTCGTGAGCGGGATCGTCGCCAGTCGGGTCTGGGTCGGTGTCGTCGAGACCGGCGAGAAACGCCTCAAACTCCGCGCCGAGATCATCGGCCGTCGGGATCATCGCCTCCGCCCGACGGTCATACTCGCGCTCCAACATCGCGACATACATCGCCAACTGCGGATCATTCGCCACGATGTCATCATGGGCCGCGCGGGCCTGAGCGATCTCCGCTGAAAGATCCACTGGGCTACCCACACCGAGCACATGCCCGAGATGGCGTTGCAGCGCATCAACAGCCACCGGATGCGAGGTGTTCGCCAAATAATGCGGCACACCAACCCGCAACGACACCGACGCCACGCCGGCCGCCTCAAGACGCGGATGCAGCACCCCGACCAACCCGGTCACCCCCTGATAACTCGGTGACGACAACCCGAGACGACGCGCCAAATCCTGATTCGACGACGAACCCGTCACCATCGGCGTGCGGCTATGCGGCACCGCCTCAGCTCCCGAGCCAACCGTCACCACCACCTGGCACCCGAGCCGCTCCACCACCTCGAGCACCGCATCGCAATAGGTCGGCCAAGCGAGATGCGGCTCAACACCGAGCAACAACACGACATCACGACCCGCACCTGAAGCGCGCCAGAGAGAGAACTCGTTGCGAGCCCATCGGATCTGACGCAACGCCCCATCGACCACCTCGACGAAAGGCCGCTCAATCGTGAAGTCGTAGAACGGATCCGGATCGATCTCACCGACGATCAGGCGCTGATCCGACGAGAACAACTCATCGACCGCGCGCGTCGCCGCGCCAGCCATGTCGAACCAACCCTCGAGCGCCACCACCAACACCGGTGACTCGAGCTCGCCGACATCGCCGGCCGCGAGAGTGAGAACCTGCTCCACTCAGCCCCCGAGCCGCTCCACAACCGCGTCGATACAAGCCACCAGCGCCCGCACATCATCGGGCTCCACCGCCGGGAACAACCCGACCCGCAACTGGTTACGACCGAGCTTGCGATAACTGTCAGTGTCGACGATCCCGTTCGCGCGAAGCGCCGCGTTCACATCCTCGGCACGCACACCATCAAGATCGATCGTGGCCACCACCTGCGACCGCTTCGCCGGATCCACCACGAACGGCGTCGCAAACGACGAGGCCTCCGCCCAGTCATACACCACCGACGACGACTCCGAGGTGCGAGCCGTGCAGAACTCCATGCCGCCGTTGTCGAGCATCCAGCCAAGTTGCGAATCGAAGAGCACCAGCGTCGCCAGCGCCGGCGTGTTGTAGGTCTGGTTCGCCCGCGAATTCGTCAACGCCACACCAAGATCGAGCGACGCCGGACGCCAACGAGCGCTCGCCGCGATTCGCTCGATGCGCTCCACCGCCGCCGGAGAACACGCCGCCACCCACAACCCGCCATCGGACGCGAAACACTTCTGCGGAGCGAAGTAGTAGACGTCGACCTCGGCCGGATCCCACGCCAAACCACCGGCCGCACTCGTCGCATCGACCGCCACCAGCGCGCCAGCATCGGCGCCGGCCGGACGCACCGGCGTCATCGCCACCCCCGTCGACGTCTCGTTATGGGTGAGCGCCAACACGTCGACATCCGACATCGCGCTCACGGCCGGATGGTCACCCGGATCCGACGAGATGATGATCGGATCCACAAGGTGTGGGGCAGCGCCCGCCGCCTCGGCGAACTTCGATGAGAACTCTCCAAAAACCAGATGCTGTGAACGGCGCGCAATCAACCCAAACGTCGCCACATCCCAAAACACCGTCGACCCGCCGTTGCCAAGCACGACCTCCCAGCCGTCAGGCAACGAGAACAACTCCGCCACCCGCGAGCGCACCGAACCCACCAGGTCGCGCACCGGCGCTTGACGATGCGAGGTGCCGAGCAGGCTCGTCCCCACCGCCGACAGAGCCTCCACCTGGGCCGGCCGCACCTTCGACGGACCGCACCCAAACCGTCCATCAACCGGCAGCATCTCGGCGGGCAGGACGATCGAGGAGGGATCCACCCCAACAGGATGGCCGTGGTGCCGGGCAACACCACCGTTCAGGTCCACATTGGTAGCCGACCTCGGCGAGACATGCGCCACCCCGACGAACCGCCGGGAACCCGCCGACGACCTGAGCGAACGCGCCCTATCCGTGGCAGAGTTTCAGGGTGAACCGAACCTCAGCTCGCCTCGCCGCCATCGCCCCCTCGGCCACCCTCGCCGTCGACGCCAAGGCCAAGGCCCTCAAAGCAAGCGGGGAGAACGTGATCGGTTTCGGCGCCGGCGAACCCGACTTCGCCACCCCCGACCACATCGTCGAAGCGGCCATCGCCGCCTGCTCCGAAGTGCGCAACCACCGCTACACACCCGCTGGCGGCCTGCCCGAGTTGCGCGAGGCGATCGCCGCCAAGACGCTCCGCGACTCCGGCGTGACCGTCGATGCCGCCCAAGTGCTCGTCACCAACGGCGGCAAGCACGCCGTTTACACCGCCTTCGCCGCGCTCTGCGACCCCGGCGACGAGGTCATCTGCCCCGCCCCGTATTGGACCACCTACCCCGAAGCCATCACGCTCGCCGGGGGAGTGCCCGTCATCGTCGACACCGACGACACCGCCGGCTTCAAAGTCACCGTCGACCAACTCGAAGCCGCCCGCACTCCGCGTACCAAAGTGCTGCTCTTCGTCAGCCCCGACAATCCGTCGGGCTCGATCTACACCCCCGACGAGGTCGCTGCCATCGGACGCTGGGCCGTTGAACACGGCGTCTGGGTGATCACCGACGAGATCTACGAACACCTCGTCTACGGCGACAACGAGTTCTCCTCCATGCCCGCCCTCGTGCCCGAGATCGCCGAGCAATGCCTCATCGTCAACGGCGTCGCCAAGACCTACGCCATGACCGGCTGGCGCGTCGGCTGGCTCATCGGACCGAACGACGTCATCAAGGCCGCCACCAACTTCCAAAGCCACGCCACCTCCAACGTGTCGAACGTCGCGCAGCGCGCCGCCATCGCCGCCGTCGCCGGACCCCTCGACGACGTCGTGCGCATGCGTGAAGCTTTCGCCCGTCGCGGAGCCGCCATGCACGCCGCCCTGAACGCCATCGACGGGGTGAGCTGCATCGCCCCCCAAGGCGCCTTCTACTGCTTCCCGAACGTGTCGGGCCTCCTCGGCCGAGACATCGCCGGACAGACCGCGGCCACCACCCTCGAACTCGCCGACCTCGTGCTCAGCGAGGCCAAAGTCGCCTTCGTGCCCGGTGAAGCCTTCGGCGCGCCCGGCTACGCCCGATTCTCCTTCGCGCTCGGCGACGACGACATCGCCGAAGGAATCGCGCGCATCGCTGCCCTCGTCAGCTGAACGACGCGTCTCGCGCGCCCAGGTGAGACCGGTTCAGTCGCGGGTCGCGTAGGAGACGCGTTCGAGCACCATCACCACGGCGAACGCGACCACCACCAAGATCACCGGCACCACGACGTCATCGGCCGGCCACTCGAGCCGGGTCGTGCCCGTGCCACCCGGCCACGGCCACAACACCCGCAACGAACCGACCATCAAGCCGACCATCGCCGACAGCACCAGACCGTGATGGTGCTCCAACAGCCAGTTCAACAACGTCGAGAACACCCCGAGACCGATCGCGCACCCCAACGCGAACGCGAGCAACACCACCACATCTCGATCGTTCACCGCGCCGAGCACCTCGGTGTACATGCCGAGCATCACCAAAATGAACGACCCGGACACCCCCGGCAGGATCATCGCGCAGATCGCGATCGCGCCGACCAACGTGAAGATCACCCACGACCGCGTCACCACCTCCGCGCCAGTCGCCTCGGTTTCGTCACGCAAACCGAGCAACAGAAACAACCCGATCGCCACCACCGCCGCCGTCGCCACATAACGAGCCGTGATCGCGCCGATCGTGCGCCACGCCACCACCACCGAACCACCCACCAAACCAAGAAAGACCGCCGCGGTCCGCACCGGCTGCGTGTGCAACAACTCCTCGATCAACGACGACAGCACCGCGATCGCCGCCAAGATCCCGACGAGCAACGACACCAACCACACCCACGACACCCGCCGCAACGCCGCCAACGCCTCAGCGAACGCGCCCGTCAACAACAGCCGCAGAGCGCCCGCGCCAGCCCGCACCTCGGCGATCAGACGCTCATAGATGCCGAGCACCAATGCAACCGTGCCGCCCGACACCCCCGGCACGATGTCGGCCGAACCCATCGCGAACCCGCGCAACACCTGAGGGACAACCGACCGCAGCTTCGACACGGAAAGCGACACTAACGCCGGGTGCTCAGCGCGGAACGACCACGTCGAGCAGCACGCAATCCGTCGACGGATCCGCGAGCACCGCCCCCGCCACCGCCGGAGCAGCAAGCGAATCACCACCCGAGAGCCGACGGCCGGTGCCATCAGCGAAGGTGACCGACACCGAACCGTCCATGACGAACATGAACCGGAACTCGGCCTCAACCGGATCGGCGAACGCGCCATCACCAGCCGACACCATCCGCACCTCAACCACGCCGTTCGTCGCCGCCCCAATACCGGTGTCGAGGGCGGAGAACCCCGGCGTGTCGAACGCAACCGGCGCACCCGACCCAGCCCGGTAATGCACGAAACGCTGACCGGCCCACTCGCGATCCGCATCGCCGGTGCCATTCGGAAGCGCGAGCCCGTGATCGAGCGTCGTCAAATGATCAGCCGGCGCCCCCACCTCGACGATCTCGAACCCCGGAGAGGTCTCGAGCACCCGATGACGGATCGTCGGCGGCTGCAACACCACATCGCCGGCCTCCATCACGAACGGATCACCCTGATCCTCATAAACCAAACGCACCCAGCCGTGACGCACCGCGAGGAACTGGAACCGCACATCATGGAAATGCACATCGTCGGGCACCTCACCACCGGCCGGCACCGCGATATGGCTCGCCACGAAGCGGCCATCCCAACGATCCGGAATCAGATCGCGGTAGTGCATGCCGGCCCGACCCGTATGCCAGCCATGGGCGTCGTCACCGCGCGACAACGCCACCGGGGTTCGACGCAGACGCACCCGATCGCCGTCCGGCAGCTCAAGCAACGCCTCCGCCGGATCATCCGCTGGACGAATGGTGAGCAGCCGCGCCCCACCGGCGCGCAACTCAGCCAGCGACGACGCGAAATCGAGCGTGTCGATCGAACGCTCCGCCACCGGCGACAACCTCAGTAGTCGATGCCGCGCTTCGCGCGGATGCCCTGCTGATAGGCGTGCTTGATCTCAGTCATCTCCGTCACCGTGTCAGCCACCTCGACCAACTCGGCCGGAGCATCCCGTCCCGTCATCACGATGTTCACATGCTCGGGACGCGAGCGGATCGTGGCCACCACCTCAGCCACATCGATCCACCCCCAGGTGCACAGATACGTCAACTCATCAAGCACCACGAGGCGATGCTCACCGGCTTCGATCAGCGCCTTCGCGGCTGCCCAACCAGCCGCCGCGTGAGCGCGATCCGTCTCGAGATCATTCGAATCCCACGTGAACCCGTCACCAAAGGACTGCCACTCGACACCGAGCTTGCGACCAATGACCTCCTCGCCGACCTTCCACTCACCGCTCTTGATGAACTGGACCACCGCGACCGGCCACTCGAGGGCGAGCGCACGAACCATCACACCGAACGCCGACGACGACTTCCCTTTGCCGTTGCCGGTATGCAACAGCACCAGCGACGGCACCGAACGCAGACCATCGGGCCGCGGATCCTCCGTAAGTGGTTGATCGTCGGCGCCGTGCCCGTCGAGGGCGGCTGTGGGGGAGGAGTCAGCGGTCATGCCCGGCTGAGCATAGGTGTCACCCCCGCTGGGGTGTCCGACCCTGCCCGCTGTCGACACCGGAGGAGGCGATGCGTTCCCGAGGGTCACGACGGTGCTACGTTGCGGCCGTCACGTTGATGTGCGAAGTCCGGTGAGATTCCGGCGCTGTCCCGCAACGGTGGTTCCGGCTGGCAAGCCAGTCCGGACGAGCCCGGTCGACCATCCCCGTGCGCGAAACCAACCCTCGAGGCAAGGGAGGTTCGCAGGCTGGCAACAGCCGACGACCCGACTTGACCTCCGGAACAACGGAGGCATTCATATGACACGCACGACCCTCGCCGGTCTCATTGCCGGCGTGGCTCTCGTCGCCGCCTGCGGCAGCGACCCCGAACCCGTCGCCGAACCGGCCAGCGAGCCGGCACCGACCACCACCGAAGCCGAGTTCACCGAACCCGACGCCGACCCACCCGCCGAGGCCGAACCCGACGCGACCGACGCAGCCGTCGAGGCGGAGACCACCGAGGCTGAGGAGACGTACCCCTCACGCATCGTGTCGCTCTCGCCGACCGCCACCGAGATGCTCTACGCCATCGGCGCCGGCGACCAAGTGATCGCCGTCGACGACTTCTCGAACTACCCGGCCGACACCGCCGACAAGATGCCCGGCATCAGCGGCTACGACCCGAACGTCGAAGCGATCCTCGCTCTCGAACCCGACCTCATCGTCACCGAAGGCTCCAACCCCGACCTCATCGAACAAATCGAGCGCGTCGGCATCGCCCACTGGGCCGGACCCGCCGCCGTCGGACTCGACGACGTCTACGCACAAATCGAACAACTCGGCGCCGCCACCGGCCACCTCGACACCGCCGTCGCGCTCACCGCCGAGATGTCAACCCGCGTCGACGCCGTGCTCGCCCGCATCGCCGACCTCGACACCCCGGCGCTCAGCTACTACCACGAGCTCGACCCGACCTATTACTCGGTCACCTCCGAGACATTCATCGGCACCGTTTACGGCCTGCTCGGCCTCGTCAACATCGCCGACGCCATCGAAGAGGAGTCCTACGGCTACCCGCAGCTCTCGGCCGAGTTCATCCTCGAAGCCGACCCCGACCTCATCTTCTTGGCCTGCACCAAATACTGCGGGGAGACCATCGACACCGTCGCCGCCCGACCCGGCTGGGACACCCTTACCGCCGTCGGCAACGGCAACGTGATCGAACTCGACGACGACATCGCCTCACGTTGGGGCCCGCGCATCGTCGAGCACCTCGAACAGGTCGTCGACGCCGTCGAAACCGTCGCCGTCGGAGCGGCCACCAACGCATGAGCGACCGGGCGCGTCCCGTCACCGGTCGGCTCCCCGGCACGGTTTGGATCCCGGCCTCGGCGATGCTGCTCGTCATCGTCGCCGTCGCCGGAGCCATGATCGGCCCCGCTGGGCCCGACTGGTGGCGGGTGCCCCTCGCCCTCGCCGAACGCATCCCGCTCCTCGACCGCCTCGGCATCGACTCCGGAGTCACCGAACGCGAATGGTCGATCATCTGGAACATCCGCATGCCCCGAGTCGTGCTCGCCGGCATCGTCGGCGCCACCCTCAGCCTCGGCGGAGCCAGCTACCAAGGGGTGTTTCGCAACCCGCTCGTCGACCCCTACCTGCTCGGAGCCGCCGCCGGCGGCGGACTCGGCGCCACCCTTGTGATCGCCACCTGGGGCGGCTTCGGTGACGACTGGATCGTCGACCCCGTCCCCGTTGTCGCCTTCCTCTTCGCGCTCGGCACCGTCGCCGTCACCTACGTCGTCGGCGCGTCCTTCGGCGGACTGCGCACCACCAGCACCCTGGTGCTCGCCGGCGTCGCCATGGTGTCGCTCATGACGGCCATCCAAACCTTCGTGCTTCAACGCAACTCCGATGTGGTGCGCGAGGTCTACAACTGGATCCTCGGACGACTCTCCACCGCCAGCTGGAACGACGTCGGCCTCGTGCTGCCCTACGTCACCGTGTCCACCGTCATTCTGTTCCTGCACCGGCGCCACCTCGACGTACTCCGCGTCGGCGACGACGAAGCCACCGCCCTCGGCGTTCCCGTCGCCCGAGTACGCCTCGTGGTCGTCATCGCCGCCACCCTCGGCACCGCCGCCGTGGTCGCCGTCAGCGGACTCATCGGCTTCGTCGGCCTCGTCGTGCCCCACATGGTGCGACTCATCGCCGGCTCCAGCTACCGCGTGGTGCTCCCCATGACCATCACCTTCGGCGCGGCGTTCCTCATCCTCGCCGACATCCCCGGCCGCACCCTGTCGGCCCCCGCCGAAGTGCCAATCGGCGTCGTCACCGCCTTCATCGGCGCCCCGTTCTTCATCGTGCTGCTCCGCACCCGGCAGGTCGCCCGATGAGCTCCATCGAATACCGCGACGTCGGCGTACGCCACGGCCGAACCCGAGCCGTCAACGACTTCACCGCCTCGGTGCGCACCGGCGAATGGCTCGGCCTCATCGGCCCGAACGGCGCCGGAAAATCGTCGCTGCTGCGCGCCACCGTCGGCCTCCACCGACACAGCGGCGACATCCTCATCGACGGCTCCTCGCTCACTCTGCGCAGCCGCGCCCGACGCGCCGCCCTCATCGCTCACGTCCCCCAAGACCCGATCCTCCCCGACGACATGACCGGCGGCGACTACGTGCTGCTCGGACGCACCCCCCACATCGGCTACTTCGGCACCCCCACCCGCCACGACCGCGCCATGGTCGACGACGTCATCGACCGCCTCGACCTCGGACAACTCGCCAACCGACGCCTCGGACAGCTCTCCGGTGGTGAACGCCAACGACTCGTCATCGCCCGCGCCCTCGCCACCGAAGCGCCCATCCTCCTCCTCGACGAACCAACCAGCGCCCTCGACATCGGCCACCAGCAACAAGCCCTCGAACTCGTCGCCCGACTCCGCGCCGAACACGGCCTCACCGTCATCTCCGCCATGCACGACCTCACCCTCGCCGGCATGTACGCCGACCGGCTCGCCCTCCTCCACGAAGGCACCGTCGTCGCCGAAGGAGACGTCGCCGACGTCCTGCACGCCGACACGCTCGCCGAGTTCTACGGTGTTCGCGTGACCGTCCACCGCGACCCTGACGGCACCGTCGTCGTCATCCCGCGTCGCGAACACCTGTGACCGTCCCCGCCTCCATCGTCCGCGACACCGGCGGATGCCGCGACTCCCACCGCGACCTGCTCGCCACCCTCGGCGACCTCGACCACCTCGACCCGACCCGACCGAGCCGACTGCCGGGATGGAGCGTCGGACACATCCTCACCCACCTCGCCCGCAACGCCGACAGCCACGTCGACATGCTCGAAGGACGCCCGCAATATCCGAGCCTCGAGCGGCGCAACGACGACATCGACACCGGAGCCGACCGCGACGCCGACACGCTGGTCGCTGACCTCACCGAGAGCATCAACCGGCTCGAGACCGCCTGGGACACCTGCGACAACTGGGACTTCACCGCCACCACGCTGTCCGGCACCCGACCCGGCGTCAGCCTGCCGTTGCTCCGATGGCGCGAAGTCGAAGTGCATCGCGTCGACCTCGCTCTTGGCGACGACCACGACAGCGACCTCGCCGCCATGAACCGCGCCTACGTGCGCATCGACCTCCACCACCTCGAGATGATGTGGCGGGCGCGACGCCCCATGGGCCTCACCCCGCTGCCCGCCGCAGTGCTCGCCGAAGCACCACACCGCCGACTCGGCTGGTTTATGGGACGCGTCGACATCGACGGCGTCGAACCGGCCGGCATGATCGCCTGAGCCGCGATCAACGATCAGCGCCCGCGGAGGTGACAAACGTCGACAACGCCGTCGACGAGGCGACCAACGACGCGATCGCTGACACCGCCACCCGCCGCGCCGAATCACTCACCGCTGACACGAACTCATCGACCAGCTCACCGAGCCGCCGCCAGATCGCGACCGGCACCGACATGAGACCGAGACGGCCGTGCAGATCGGGACGCTCCGCCACCGCCGACAGCAACGACACCACCTCGGCGTCGCGCAGACGCTCCACGAACGCCTCGTCATCAAGACGATCCGGCCCGGGAATCGCCGCGAACGTCGCGTGCAATGCCGCCGAACCCGCCCACGCCACCGCACGCGCCTCCGGAATCACCAACGAGGCCAACGACGCAGCCCACGTCGTGGCGGAACGTCCCCGCGACACCGACACCGCATGAGCGAGATCACCACGCAGATGGCTCTCCACCCGCACTGAATCGACCAGATCGATCGCGCGGTCCACCGGAGCCAGCTGGGCCGCCAATGTCGCCGAGAAGGTCTGCTCACCCGACGGGCGAACCGCCAGCGCCTCCGCGATCGAACGATCGCGCCACGAACCGATCCCCACCCCGAAGGCGAAACGCGCCGGAGCGTCCGACAACACCTCGTCCAACAGGGCACGCATCCCCGCGGCATCGGTGACCACCGTCGTCACGCCACCCGAATCAACCGCCACCACCTCCCGGTCGATCACCGGACCAAGCACATCAAGATGAGCCACCAACGCTGCCGCCGCACCCCGACGAGCCCCCACCGACAAGCCTGAGTCGGCCGCTACCTGAGCGAGCACCCCCACCTCAGACACCTCCGCTGCCGCCCTCGCGGCGATCAACCGCTCGACCGCCTCCGCGTCAAGACCGCGCTCCGACATCAGGAACCGAACGGTGTCCGCATCAAGGTCAGCCGCCACGACCGCCACATCCTCACGACCAGCACTTGCCCGCACCATCGCATCAACCACCAGCAGACGTCGACCGTCGTCACCACCCAGCAACGCCGGACGATTCGCCGCAGCCACCGCCTCATCAAGAAGCGACACCACCAGCGAAGGAGCAGCCACCGTCACCGCCAACGCCATCCGATCGGTGATCGTTGAGGCTTCCGGAGCAGCAGCCGACATCGCCAACACCGCATCGGCCGGAGACCAGTCATCGAGAAGATGACTCGCCGCCACCGCATCGATCATCGACACCCAGTCACCGCGCAGGCGATCCCGCAGCGATCGAACCGCCATCGCCAACCCGCCGGCCATGGGATCGCCGACCCGAGCGCACCAGACCGACAGATCCGCATCGACGCGTGCCACCTGATGACGGAGGGCGGCCACCCCATCGACGTCGAACCACCATCCCCTCACAGCATTGACCGCTCGAGCTCATCGGCACGACGCTCCAACCCAGCCGCCAACACCTCAACACGCGACACCTCCTCAGCCACCCGGCCAAGCGCCACCCGGAGCTCACCAACCAGGCGATCCACCCGCGGCGATGCCCACACCACCCCGGGTGAACCGAACAACGACGACACGTCGACCGTCGACGCCGTCCGAGCAGCATCCCGCAGCCCCGCCGCCCGAGTGCGAAGCGCGGCCACCTCCACCGATGACATCGCCCAGTGGGCACCCGACCGTCGCCGGGACGGCAGATCAGAGCAGACGAATCACGTCGTGATGGGGGAGACCGGTCGAGAGGTCGACATAGCCCTCACCGAACACCTCGAAACCGCGCGATGTGTAAAACGTGAGTGCCGTGTCGCGAGCCCGCGCCCACACCAACTCGGCGCCCAACGCGGCCATTCGCTCCACCCCGCCAGCCAACAACCGCGACCCGAGCCCCGACCCGGCGCGCTCCGGCTCCACCGCCATACCCCGCAACTGGAACCCGGTCAGCGCCGGCCGATCCGGATGACGCCGCTCGAACCAACTCGACACCGCCACCACACCGTCATCGACCAGGCCGAGGTGCACCGCCTCGTCGTCACCATCGAAAACCACCGACGTCGTCACCGTGCCAACCCTGAGCACCCGACGCCGCAAATCATGAGTGTCACTCGCAGCGAGATCGACCAGCCTCATCCACTCACCCCCGACAGATCAGCGAGCGACACCGACCGATCAGCCACCAACGCCGCCTCGGCACGATCATGCGTCACCCACAACGTCGTCGTGCCCGACTCGCGCAACACCGCACCCACCTCCACCGCGAGGCGATCGTGCAGATCAGCATCGAGACCGGTGAGCGGCTCATCAGCGAGCAGCACCGCCGGCCTCGGCGCAAGCGACCGAGCCAACGCCACCCGCTTCGCCTCGCCGCCCGAGAGCGTCGACACATCCCGGTCACCGAACCCATCGAGACCAACCGCCGACAACAACTCCTCAACCCGCGACTCGCGTTCACGCCGCTCCACACCGGCCATCTCCAAACCAAACGCGACGTTGCCCGCCACATCCCGATGTGGGAACAGTTGCTCATCCTGAAAAACCATCCCGACCCGCCGCCGATGCGTCGGCACACCCGTCACATCGACGCCGTCGATCACCACTCGACCCGACTCGACCTCCACCAAACCCGCCACCGCGCGCAACAACGTCGACTTGCCCGAACCCGACGGTCCGAACACCGCCACCACCTCACCGGCCGACACCTCAAGTGACACGGCGTCGAGCACCGAACGCCCACCGAGGGACACCGAGACCGAATCGACGACCAGCATCAACGTCGCACCGGATCATCCCGCCAACGATCCACCAACACCACCACCAGGATCGTCACCATCGCCAACACCACCGCCAGAGCATGCCCCTGCGCGCGAAACGACCCACCCGTTCGCGCCAGCATCCGCTCAATCACCACCGGCAACGTCTCCGAACCCGAACGCGACAACAAACTCGTCGCCCCGAACTCACCGAGCGACACCGCCGCCGCCAAACCCGCCCCAGTCGCCAACGGCCGCCGGAGCGCCGCGCCAACCGTCACCCACCAGGCCCGCACCGGCGACGCACCGAGGGTTGCCGCCGCCGACCGCAGATCACCCGACACCGCCCGCACCGCCGCCAACGCCGGCCGCACCACGAACGGCACCGCCACCACCGCATGCCCGAGCGGCACCATCCACCACGACGCCCGCCAATCGAACACCCCCGAATCAAACGTGATCAACAAGCCGAGACCGACCGTCACCGCCGACACCCCAAGCGGCAACGCCAAACCAGCATCGAGCACCGACCCCGAACGACCCGTCACCGAGATCACCGCCACCGCCAACCCGCCGAGCACCACCGCCAACACCGTCGCCACCACCGCCGACATCAACGACGCCGACAACGCCGCCAACGGATCCAACCCGAGACGCAACCCTGGACGGATCTCATCGGAACCAAACGCCCGCCAACCATCCAAAGAGAACCCATCACCCGTGCGGAACGAACCGAGGATCAACGCGACCAACGGGGCCGCTGCCAACACCGACACCGCCACCACTGGCGCAACCGCCGAACGGCGGCGAAGGCGAACCAGCGGCACAGCCGACCGCGAACGCTGCGAACGCTGACGCGCCGACGTCCACACCAACACCACCGCCAACACGACGACCTGCACCACACTCAACACCGCCGCCCCACCGAGATCGCCGAGGCGAATCGCCCGACGCCACACCTCCACCTCGATCGTCGACGAGGACAGATCACCAAGCACCCGCACCACCCCAAACGAGGTGAACGAGAACAAGAACACCACCGCCGACGCCGCCCACAGCGCCGGAGCCAACAACGGCAACGTCACCCGCAACGCCACCTGACTCCGAGAAGCACCAAGCGTGCGCGCCGCCTCCTCCACACCAAACGGCACCGGGGCCGCTGCGACCGTGCGCACCACCACCGCCAGATTGAACACCACGTGAGCGACCACGATCCCCGACGTCCCACGACCCAACTCACCGGGCAGCAGCGCACCCACCCCAGCAGCGAGCACCACCGTCGGCAACACGAACACCGCCGTCAACGCCCCAACGAACACCGACCGCCCCCGAAACGAGTAGCGCGCCACCACCAACGCCGGCCACACACCGACCAGCACCGTCAACAACGTTGACAGCGACGCCTGCCAGAACGTGAACCACACCACCTCCCAGGTGCGGCTATCGGCGAGCACCCCTGACAGCGCGGCCCCATCCACCGCGGTGACAACCAGATTCACCGCCGGAACGACGACCAATCCGAGCACCGCGACCACCGGAACGGCAGCAGCGGCGACGAGCAGCAGTCGCGGTGGATCGTTCAGCGACCGACGACGTCCGCCCACCGCTCCAACCAGTCGGACCGGGAGGCCTCCACTAGTGCCGGATCGGCCACCACCGAATCAGCCGGCACCACCGCGAACTCGGTGAACACCGGATCGAGCTCGACACTCGGATCCACCGGGAACACGTAAAGATCATTCGCGACATGACGCTGGAAGTCGGTCGACACCAAGAAATCGACCAGCGCGCGAGCCGCCTCGGGACGCTCCGTGCCGCGCAAGACCCCAGCGAACTCGACCTGGCGGGTGCAAGTGCCCTCAGCCACCCCCGTCGGCGGTGAATCACGTTCCGGATCGAAGAGCACCTCATACGGGGGAGACGAGCCATAGGAGACAACCAGCGGACGATCACCACCGGCACGGGTGAATGCCCCGTAATAGGCCTCCTCCCAATCGTCGGTGACGAGCACATCATTGGCCACCAGCGACTCCCAATACGCCGGCCACTCATCACCGAAGGTCACCACCGTTCCGATCAGGAACGCCAACCCCGGCGACGACGACGCCGGATCCTGCACTGCGAGCAAGCCTCGATAGGCCGGATCGGCGAGATCCTCGAAATCAACCGGCGGCGCGACTCCGGCCTCGGCCAACGCGTCAATGTCGTAGTTGACACAGACATCACCGAAATCGACCGGAGTGACGAGATCATCCGGCACAAGATCGACCAGCGACGGATCGATCACGTCGAGAGCGGGGGAGCGGTACGACTCGAACACTCCGGCCTCCACCGCGCGCGACAAGAACGTGTTGTCGACCCCCCACATCACGTCGCCCTCCGGATTACCTGCCGTCAACGCCGCCTTGGCGACCATCGTGCCGGTGTCACCGGCCACGACGATCTCCACCTCAATACCGGTGTCCGCCGTGAACGCCGCCAAAGCGTCATTCACCCCGGTGCCCTCCGACGGGAACGACGAATAGGTCACCAGGCGCACCGGACCCTCGGCGTCAGACCCCGAACAGGCCGCGAGCGGCGAAAGCGCGACCAGAGCAACCGCGAGCCGCCTCACGACCCCACCTGCCAAAACAACGACACCACCCCGGTCGTCACCGACACCTCGACCATGTCATCGACCGCGACATTGCTCACCCCAAGACCCGACATCGGCTCGAGATCAGCGTGATCAAGCGGCCACTGCGTGCCCGCCAGCGACACACCCGTGCACGGGCCATGCAAGGCGAGCAACGACACCGTCGACCGGGGGACCACCGCAACCCGCGCCCGACCCGGACCCTGCACCACCCGCACCCGCTGACGACCCCACCAGGCCTCCAACACCGGAACACTGGTCAGCACCACCTCACCAAGCGCGCCGAGCGCCGCCAACGTGTGATCGATTCGGTCGCCGCCACCCGACATCAACACGATCCGAGACGGATCGAGACCGACCGCATGACGAAGCGCCAACTCGGTATCGGTCGCGTCCTTGTCGACCGGATGGCGCTCAATCGACGAATTCCCTTCGGCCCAAGCCAAGCCCTCCGCGGACACCGAATCGAGATCACCGATTAACACCGTCGGCGTCAACCCCGCCGCCCGGGCATGGTCGAGACCAGAATCCGCCGCCATCACCACCGCGCCGTCCGGCACCGACGCCACGGCATCGGGATGCAAGGCCTCGGCCCCGATCACGATCACCACGGTCGGACCACCGACGGGATCCGGACGGGAGCTCACCGCTCCCTCGATCAACTCACTCATCCTCAGCTCCCTCCGCCGGCATTACCCGGATCAGGTCGTGGGTCGGTGGAAGCCACCCTCTCAGCCCGCCACGCGAGCTCCCCAGTTCAGTTGTGACACGTCGCCCGAGCGACGAATACGAAACTACCCGCTCAGCCGTCGACCAGCGAGGCGAGAGCAGCCTCGGCGCCGCCGAGGTCGTCGCGATCGAGCGCCGTCAGCCGACTGATGTAGGAGACCGAGACGAACCCGGCCTCCACCGCGCCACCGTCGGAATCCGGCGGCAACTCCGCTGCCTCGCCGTAATCGAAAGCCACCTTGAACGACCCCTCCTGACCCTCGATTGGATCAAGAGTCGCCGACGACATCCCACGAATCGGCTTCGCGTCGATCGACGTGCGCCGCCACCCGAGCAGGTCAGCCGTCGCCACATTCGGCACGTTGATGTTCGCCACCACCGGCTCACCCGGCAGACCGGCGGCAATGAGGCCACCCACGTAGACCGAGGCCACCTCGGCCGCGGTATCCCATTGCTGACCGACGAGCATCTCATCCCAACCCTGGCCCTCGATCCCCCAACCGGTGACCGCTTGGGACACCGCGACCCCGTTCCAGCCGCCATTGCGAGCCGTCAGACAAGCGCCGACCGTGCCCGAGTGATACACCGAGCGGCCGACGTTCGCCCCAGGGTTGATACCCGACACAACCAAATCGAAGGGTCCGCCGAAGGCGCCGAGCCGGGCGAAGAACACACATAACGCGGGAGGACCAGACACCGCCCACGACTCGCCGATCCCATCGACCGTCGCTCGATGGACCTCAGGCTGCATCAAATGGATCGCGCCGACCGCGGCCCCCGCACCGGAGAACTCCCGATCGGGAGCCACCACCACGACCTCCCCATGAGCGGTCATCGCCCGAGCAAGCCGGTGGAGACCCACCGAGGAGATGCCGTCGTCGTTCGTCACCAAGATGCGCACCCACCCTTCCTACCGGACGCGGGTGAACC
>JAFMMJ010000031.1 GCA_017859785.1 Ilumatobacteraceae bacterium | reverse complement strand
GGAGCCGGAGCAGGCGCCGGAGCGGGGGCCGGCTCGGCTGCGGGCGCGGGAGCGGGTGCTGCCGCTCCGTCACCGACCACGGCGACGATGGCGCCGACCTCGACCGTCTCACCCTCGGCGACGCGAATCTCAGACAGCACGCCGGTCACCGGCGACGGCACCTCGGTGTCCACCTTGTCGGTCGACACCTCGAAAAGTGGCTCATCCGCCGAGACCGTGTCACCGACCGACTTGAACCATTGGGTGATCGTGCCCTCGGTCACGGTCTCGCCGAGCTGCGGGAGTGTCACATCTGCCATGTCGAACCTCTCTGGGGTGTCTCGTTCCGGATTCTCAGCCGTTGAAGGAGCGCCCGGTCAGGGAGAGCATCGTCTCCCCGAACAGTTCGCTCAGGCTCGGGTGGGGTTGAATGAACTCAGCGACCTCGTCAACGGTGGCCTCCCAGTTGACAGCCAGGTAGCCGCCCGAGAGTTGCTCGGTGACCCACGGGCCAACCATGTGCACGCCGAGCACCTGACCGGCGGAGCCATCCTCGCGGCGCTTCGCGATCACCTTGACCATCCCCTCGGTCTCGCCGAGGATCTGCGCGCGACTGTTGAACTTGAACGGGTGCTTTCCGACCACCACATCGAGGCCCTGTGCCTTTGCGGCGTCCTCGCCGGGACCAGCCCAGGCCACCTCGGGGTGGCAGTAGATCGCCCACGGCACGCGGCTGTAATCGACCGGCATTGGCCCCTCACCAAGCAGGTGCTTCACCACCATGACCGCCTCTGCGTAAGCGACGTGCGCGAGCTGAGGGGTGTCGATGAGATCGCCGATCGCGTACACGCCCGGCTCAGCCGTGCGGCAGTACTCGTCGACGACGACATGACCACGCTCACCGATGGCGACCGAGGTGCCGGCAAGCCCGAGACCATCAGCGAATGGGCGCCGACCAACCGACACGATCACCGCGTCGACCTCGATCGATGAGCCGTCGCCCAGATGAACCGACGTTCCGCCTGACCCGTTGGGCGTATGGCCGGTGACCGAGACCCCGGTCCGAATGTCGATGCCTTTTCGCTCGAAGCTCTTGACGACGACACGAGCGACGTCGGCATCGAGCCCGGGAAGAATCTTCGGCAGGCCCTCGAGGAGTGTCACCGCAGCGCCGAGATCGGCGAACGTCGAGGCGAACTCGCAACCGATGGCGCCGCCGCCGATCACCGCGATCCGAGACGGAACGTGCTCAAGGTCGAGCACCTCGTCGCTGGTCATGATCGGACCACCCCGGTCGAAACCGGGGATGGTGCGCGGCACCGATCCGGAAGCGAGAATCACATGGTTTCCGCGCACCTGCGACGTCGCGCCGTCCGGGTGCGCCACCGTCACCGTGCGATCCGGCCCGAGGGAGCCCGTTCCCGACAGCACTTCGACCTTGCGGCCCTTACACATGGCCCCGATGCCGCCGACCAATCCAGAGACGATCTTGCGCTTGCGTGCTTGGGTGACCTCGAACCGCACCGAGGGCGAGCCAGCCTCGACACCGAACTCAGCGGCGTGGGCAACATGGCGGTGCACCGCCGCCGTCTCGAGAAACGCCTTGGCCGGAATGCACCCACGGTTGAGGCAGGTCCCACCGAGCGCGTCAACCTCGACAAGGGCAACGCTCAGGCCGGCGGAAGCGGCGTAGAGAGCGGCCGAGTAACCCCCGGGGCCGCCACCGATCACGACGAGATCGAAACTTTCAGACATCGGTTTCACGGTACCGCCGATCAGTCGACGACGAGCACCCATCTCCCCTGTTCCTCGCCCCGCTCGAGGAACAACACCCGCGACTCCCCATCGGAGCCCGACACGTCGAAGGTGAGCTGGCACGAAGTCGGCACGATCGCCACCGGGCTGCATCCGTCATCGATCAACGGCGCGGGCCTCCCGGACGAGATGACTCTGAATGAGGCGCCTCCGTCGGCGTCGTCGACTCCCCCGACCAACACATCGACCGTCAGGACACCGCCACTCTCCGCGGCACCATTCACCGTCACCGCAAGATCCCCAACAGTCGTCTCGACCCCGATGGGAAGGGCCGGCTCGGGACCTTCGTCGACGGCGAGCCTGACGAGAAAGGCCACACCGGCCACCGAGATCGCCACGAGGCAGCCGAGTGAGAGCAGCAACAGGGTTCTGGTGCGCATGGTGCGACCGAGGTTACGGGCCACCGGTACGTTGTGGCCGTGGCATCGGGCACCCCCTTCGCTCTCGGCCTGCTCCTCGCGACCGTCGTTGCCTGTGGACCCGATGCCGATCGCGAGACGGCCTCCACAGAACCGGCCGAGTCCGTGAACGCTCCGGTCACCTCAGTCGCCCCGTCAACAACGCGACCGCCAGACTCCACCACCACCGATCTGAGCGAGACCACGACATCTACCCCTCGGGCGTCCGTTCCAGAGGCTCGCGACTGGTCGGCCGATCTCGTCGGTGGTGGCCGGATCGACATGGCCGAGCTCGGCGAGCGCCCGATCCTTCTCTGGTTCTGGGCCCCGTATTGAGTCACCTGCATGCGCGAGGCCCCCTCGGTCGAGGAGGCGAACAGCATCTGGGGCGACGAGATTGACATCATCGGCGTCGCTTGGTCTGGCGATGAGCGCACCTACCTCGACTTCATCGATGAGGGTGGCCTCACCTTCCCGCAGATCGACGACACCGGCGGCGAGGTCTACGGTCGATTCGCTATCCCGTATCAGCCCGCTGCCGTGCTCATCGCGACGGACGGCACGTGGCAGGTGACCCGCGAGGAACTGAACGTCAGCACCATCGGTAACTTCGTCGGCGCCTGAGCCCACTTACTCACAGGGTTCCGCATACTGACCCCGTGACCTCCTAGCGTGATGGTGTGTCCTCCCCCTTGACCATCGCCATCTCCGGCTCCAGCGGCCTGATCGGCACCGCCCTCACCACGCGTCTGCGAGCTGACGGCCACACCGTGATGCCGATGGTGCGCACTACGGCGCGTGAAGGCGAGATCCATTACGACCCACGAGCCGGTCAACTCGATCCAGAACACCTCATCGGCGTTGACGCGATTGTCCATCTCGCCGGAGCGGGCATCGGCGATCGTCGATGGACCGCGGCGTATCGCCGGGAAATCCTTGAGAGCCGCACACTCTCCACCTCGCTCATCGCCCGCTCGATGGCCGAGGTCGTTAACCGCGGTGGTCCACGAACGCTGCTCAGCGGTTCGGCGATCGGCTTCTACGGCGCCACTGACGATCAAGAGCTGAATGAACGCTCCGATGCCGGAGACGGCTTCCTCGCCGATGTCTGCCGAGAGTGGGAGGCGGCCACCTCGCCTGCTGATGACGCCGGAATCCGCGTGGCGCACCTACGTACCGGCATCGTGTTGTCTCCGGCCGGCGGTGCGCTCAAGAAGCTGCTGCCGCTCTTCCGCTTCGGCCTCGGTGGACGGATGGGCTCGGGCCGCCAGTGGCAGAGTTGGATCTCGATCGACGACCAGGTCGGCGCGATCGCGTTCTTGTTGACCGCGGACATCTCCGGTCCGGTCAATCTCACCGCGCCAACTCCCGTCACGAACTCCGAATTCACGAAGGTGCTCGCCGAGGCGCTCTCGCGGCCGGCCCTCCTGCCGATCCCATCGTTCGGCCCTCGGTTGCTCCTCGGCCGCGACCTCGCCGACGCGCTCCTGTTCACCGGCCAGCGAGTTCTTCCAGACCGACTCACCGAGGCCGGATTCTCCTTCGAGCACAGCACGCTCGCTGAGGCGTTCGCCTCCCTGCTCCGTCGATGACCCGCCCGGTCGTCGTGGTCGGGGCCGGCCTCGCCGGGCTGGCGTGCGCTGTCGAACTGCGTCGTTGCGGAATCGAAGCGATCATCGTCGAGGCCTCGGACGGCGTCGGCGGACGAGTTCGAACCGACGTCGTCGATGGATTCCTGCTCGACCGTGGCTTCCAGGTCATGCTCACCGCCTATCCCGAACTCCACCGCCAGTTCGACGTCGGCGCTCTCGAACTTCACGCGTTCGATCCGGGCGCTGTCGTGATGCACCGGCAGCGACCAACCGTCGTGGCTGACCCGTTCCGAGCGCCCCGCGACCTCCTCTCAACCGTTGCCGCTGGCACCGTTCGGCGTATCGGCACGCCAGCCGACCTCATCGCATTGGCCCGTCTCCGCCTGCGACTGCGGTCCCCGCACCCCTCTCGCCTGCTCACCGGCCGTGATCGACCGACATCCGAGCACCTCCGCGAACTCGGCTTCTCGAACGGTTTCATCGAGGCGTTTCTGCGACCGTTAGTGGGAGGCATCCAACTCGATCCGTCGCTCACCACGAGTTCACGGATGTTCGACATCATCATGAGGATGCTGCTCGACGGCGATGCCGCCGTACCGGCCTCGGGTATGGGCGCTGTCCCCGCTCAACTCGCCGCACGTCTACCAGAGGGCACCATCCACCTCGGTGCTCCCGTCCGGTCGGTATCGGCGGGCGGGGTGCGGGTTGACTCCGGTGAGGTGCAGGCCTCGCGCGTTGTCGTGGCCACCGAGGGCCCGGAGGCCGCGCGACTTCTCGGCGGGCGCGAGGTCGGGTCGCGCCCAGTGGGCTGTGTCTACTTCGCCTCCGACGAAGCGCCGATGGATCGTCGGCTGATCGTTCTCGCCGGTGACTCCGACGGCCCAGCGTTGAACGTGGCGGTGATGTCCAACGTCGCCCCGACCTACGCCCCAACGGGACGCCACCTCATCGCCGCCGCGCTTCCCGGCGAGACGATCTCTTCGGAGACGGTCGAGGCCACCCGGCGTCAGTTGCGGGGTTGGTGGGGAGGTCGCGTCGACTCCTGGGAGGTGCTGTCGACCTACTCCATCGCCCACGGTCAACCCGATCAGTCAACGCCGCTGCACCCTCGTCGTCCCGTGCGACGCGAGGACGGAATCTTCGTCTGCGGGGATCATCGAGACACCGGCTCGATTCAGGGAGCACTCCACTCGGGTCGCCGTTGCGCCGAGGCGGTCGCTGCCGACCTCGCGGCCTGAGCGACCCTGACGAGTTGGCGCCGATCGGTACGATCCGAACGTGACCCGCTGGCTCGACCACGACGAGATGGCTGCATGGCGGTCACTCATCGAGACCGGCACCGACCTCTTCCGAGCCCTTGAAGCCGACCTCGCCGAGCACGGGCTCTTCCAGGGCGACTACCAAGTGCTCGTCTACCTGTCGGAGTCCGATGACGATCGGCTCCGCATGACCGATCTCGCCGGCCGACTCCAACTCACCCCGAGCGGCCTGACCCGGCGCCTCGACCGTCTCATCGCGAGCGGGCTGGTCGAGAGAGTGCGATCCGGCGAGGACGGCCGGGTGATGCTCGCCGTGTTGACTCTGAACGGGCGTCGCCTCCTCGAGCGCACGGCACCTCATCACGTCGAGAGCGTCCGGCGACACATGATCGACCTTCTCGACCGCGACGAACTCCGTGCGATCAGCTCCGCGTTCGGCAAAATCCGGCAACACCTCGACGACCACGATGCCCAAGGGGGTCACCGATGACCGACACCTCACCCTCGGGCGGATCGCTGCCCGCCGGTTTCACCGCGACGGTGGCCAACATCGGCATCAAGGACACCTCCGACGACATCGTCGTCATCGCCGCTGACTCCGACTGCGCAGCAGCCGGTGTGTTCACGAAGAGCCTGTTCGCCGGACCGAGCGTCGTAGTGAGCCGGGAGCACCTGGTCGACGGGTCGGCGCGCGGCATGGTCGTGATCTCCAAGAACGCGAACGTCGCGAACGGTCCCGAGGGACTCGCCGACGCTCGAGAGGTCGTGGACATGACTGCCGACCTCATCGGCGCCGATTCGAATGCCATCTTGATCGCCTCCACCGGGGTTATCGGTCGCCGCTATCCGATGGATCGTGTTCGCGCCGGTATCGCCGGACTCGCTGTGCCGACGGCGACCACAACGGTCGACGACTGCGCTCGCGGCATCATGACCACCGACACGGTGCCAAAGACCGCTCGCGCCAAGATTGTCACCGACGATGGCGGAGCGGTCACCGTGGTCGGCATCGCGAAGGGTGTCGGCATGATCGAACCGGATATGGCGACGATGATCGCTGTCATCCTCACCGACGCCGAGGTTGATGCCCCGACATTGCGCGAGGTGTTCACCTCGGTGGTCGACGAGACCTTCAATTGCGTGAGCGTGGACTCCGACACCTCCACCAGCGACACCGCGGTGGTGCTCGCCTCCGGCCGATCCGGGCGTGTCTCCCCCGATGACTTGAGGTCAGCCCTCCTCGAGGTCTGCACGTCGCTGACCCGTCAGATCGCCGCCGACGGCGAGGGAGCGGAAACCTTGATCGAGGTGAAGGTCGATGGAGCGCGCGATATCCGCCAGGCACGTCGGGTGGCCAAAAGCATCGTCAACTCACCGCTCGTGAAAACCGCGGTTCATGGAGCCGACCCGAACTGGGGTCGGGTCGCGATGGCGATCGGCAAATGCAGCGACGAAACCGACATCGACCCCGATCGGGTGGTCATCCGCTTCGGATCCGATGAGGTCTTCCCACGACAGGTCGGCCCGGACGACCTCGAGCGCCTCTCGGAATACCTCCGCGGAGACGAAGTCCTGATTCACGTCAGCCTTGGGGCCGGACAGGCCGTCGGCACCGTGTGGGGCTGCGACCTGACCGACGGCTACGTGCGGATCAACGCCGACTACACGACCTGAGGTCGCACGCGCGGGTCACTTCGGCTGCATGCGGATGCCGCCGTCCACCCGAATGGTCTCAGCGTTCATGTAGCTGTTGGTGACGCACTCCACCACCATCGAGGCCAGCTCATCCGGGGCACCGAGACGCTGCGGAAAGAGCACACCCTTCTTCAAATTGTCCTTGAAGGCCTCACTCGCCTCGCCCTCGCCGTAGATCGGCGTGTCGATGAGTCCGGGAGCAACCGTGTTGACCCGCACACCAACCGCAGCGAGATCACGAGCGATCGGGAGGGTCATACCGACGACACCGCCTTTGGATGCCGAGTAAGACGCTTGGCCGATCTGGCCGTCGAAGGCGGCGACGGAGGCGAGATTGACGATCGCACCGCGCTCACCGAACTCGTCGGGCTCGGTACGGCTCATCGCGGTGGCAGCGAGACGAATGCAGTCGAAGGTCCCGACGAGGTTGATGGCGATGACCTTCTTGAAGGCGTCCAGATTGGCCGCCGAGTCGTAGGAGCCGTCCTTGCCGACGGTGCGCTGCGCCCAGCCGATACCTGCCGAGTTGACGAGCACGCGAAGCGGCCCCATCGACGTGGCCATCTCGACCGCGTTCACGATGTCGTCGGTTGAGGTGACGTCGACCCGACAGAAGGCTCCGCCGATCTCGTCCGCTACCGCGCGTCCCGCCTCCTCTTGGAGGTCGGCCACGACGACCTTCGCTCCCTTCGCGGCAAGTTGCCGAGCGGCGGCGGCGCCGATGCCCGAGGCCCCACCGGTGACGATTGCGCTGACTCCGTTGATGTCCATGTGCGCACCATAGGTCACCACCCCATCGGATCATCGATCCGATCGTCGATGAGTCGAGGCCGGCCGGCGAGCTAGTACGAGACGACGCCGTTGACGTCGACAAGGAGGTCGGCCTCGCCGTAGACGTAGATGCAGACCTTGCCGAAACGGCTGACCGGAGCGATCACGCCATTGGCGATCGTGAGGCCAGTCACGAAGTTGACGTTGCTCGCGTTCGGACGTACCCGGCAGGGGTAGACGGTGACGTAGCCACCGGCGGAACTGGTGCGCGAGTTCACGACCGTGATGTTCAACGAGGCGGCGAGCATTCGAGAGGTGTCAACCCCGGGCAGACCGCTGAGGTCGACCTCAAGCGGCCCGCCGCTCCCGTCGGTGGCTCCGACGCGGCCGGTCGAACGGGTATCGACCACGCGAACGGGGGCCAGAGGGGTGTAGTCGGCGCCGTTCGGGAAATAGCCCGAGACGTCGGCGATCAAGTGAGCACCTCCGGATACGTAGATGCAGACGGTGCCTGACGCTGACACCGGAGCGATCACCGCGTTGGCGATCGTCCGGCCGGTCGTGAAGTTGAGGTTGCTGGAGTTGGGCCGTGTGCCGCAGGGGAACACCGTGACGAATCCACCACCGGGCCCGCTTCTCGCTTGATCGACCGTCAGGTTCAGCGCGACGGCGGCGACCCCCGTCCCGGGCAGCCCCTCACGGCCGAGTACGGGCACCTCGATCGTCGAGTCAGTGACGGACCCAACGGGAGCGCCGTTTCCGGTTCTCGTGTCGAGCACCCGACCGGGATTCAGTGCGACGAAGTCGGTTGAGCTCGGGAAGTAGGCCGACACATCCGCGAGCAGGTGGGCAGCGCCTCGCACGTAGAAGCAGACGGTGCCCCGCGCCGAGACCGGAGCGATCACGGAGTTGGCGATGGTCTGACCCGAACGGAAGTTGAGGTTGCTCGCGTTCGGCCGCGTTCCGCAGGGGAAGACAGTGAGGTAGCCGCCCGACTGATCGGTGGCCGCCTCGACGGCCGTCACGTTCAAGGCGACCGCTGAGACCGCGGTGCCCGGGATGCCGCCCTCACCGAGCACTTGGACCTCGATCGTGCCGTTGGTGACCTTGCCGACCGACGTGACTCCAGCACCCGTTCGCGTGTCGAGGAGTCGAGCTGGTGTCACTGGGACCATCTGCTCGAGTTCGCCCACCGCGATGTAGGCCGGGTCGGTGACCTCGAGAATGCGCGACCGAAGCCACAGGGCGAACTCGGCCTGACCCGTGGAGGTGAGGTGAACACCGTCGGAGTACCAGCGATCGGCCTCAGAGTCATCGCTGGCCGCCGCCCAGTCGACGACGATCAAATTCGACCATCGACCACGCGCGCTCTCAAGGGCCGCGTTCGCGGGGGCGTACCGCGACACGCCGTTCGCCTGACGCCGCTCCGACATCGTCGTCCAGATCACCACGCCGACACCGCGAGCGGACAGGGTGGCCATCACCTGATCGATGCGCCCGGCGAGCGCGTCGGGATCGTCGTTGTAGCCGAGCTCCACCACCACGATGTCGGTGCCCGCCGGGACCGACGCGGCCGCTCCGACACCGTCGGGCACCACTGAACCACCCGCCGTACGGCGACTCGAGAGAGCGTCGTGGGTGTAGGAGGTGAAGACCCCTGACATCAGCGCCGGCAGCTCGGTCGCGATGCTCGCCCCAACGGAGTCGCCGATGAAGAACAGGGATTGATCGACCGCCACTCCGCGGGTGATCGGTGAGAGGGTGAATCCGGGTGAGGGCAAGCCGAACTGGCCACGGAACGACCAGGCAGAGACATGCTCACCGTCGTCGAGTCGAACCCGATTGGCGTAGATGCCCTGATAGGGCGAGGCCGGGTCGACAACCGTGGTCACCCGTCCGGGCTCGGCACCGCTGTACGCCGATCGGAGAGCCGCGACCGAGATCACTCGCGTCCACCGGTGACTGGGGTTTAAGGCGGTGGCATCGGCCGGGTCAGCGATGCTCGGGAATGCCCCGCCGGCCGTTTGAGGACCGTTGGAGGCGGAGAACTCAGTGGAGGCGATCGTGCCCGGGGCGATGCCATGCGGATTGCCGGCCGCCCAGACCCGCACTCGGCCGGCGGTATCGGCGATCGCGCGATCGGTCTGGGAGGCCTCAACGGACTGCGCCCCCGCTCCGACGTTCGCGCGGGTGGCCGAGCCGCCGTACACCTGGCAGGCCATGGTGTCGCAGGTCTGCGCGTAGACATAGCGCGACTGCTCAAGGCCGTAACCGCGGGCTGCCACCGCCTGGGCTCGCAGGGCGTTCATGCCGCGCCCATCGCCCCGATCACCCCACGAGGGCGACACCTCTCGAGGCACAACCCCGCGCAGGTAGTTCTCGACGCTGACGTCGTTGACGACGCGATTGCCGACGTCGTTGTGCAAGAAGCGAAGCGTTCCTCGGTAGTGAACAATTCGGCCGCTCGCCTCGCAGAGCCCGAGCACATCGCCAGGCGCCGCGCTCGACTCGTCGACGTCGGTGCTCACCACCACCGGGCCAGGAACCCCGGAGGCGACCTCGGTCCACCCCTCGTCGGAGGTTGAGTTGCCGATGATCACCCGCGCGGCCGTCGCGTCGTCGATGTCCCAGACCCCGTCGGTTGGCAGCCCGTTGGCGATCTGGAAGGCCCGAACCGCGGACTCGGTCAGCGGACCGTAGTCGCCGTCGATACCGCGCGGATCGAAGCCGACGGCGGTCAGGAAGGTCTGGATCCGCTCGACCTCTTCCTCGGCGGTCGACCCGACGGAGACCGGGCCATCGGGAACGGTGAGGGTGGAGGCGCCAATGCACTGCGGGGCGGAGGCGACCGAGATGGTGAATGAGTTTGGGGCTGCCTCAACGATGCGGACGGCGGGGTGGGCGGTCGAGGCCGAGTGCGCCGGCGAACTCCACCGTGCTGAGGACGTGGTGGACACGACTCCGAAGACCGATGAGCCGTCCCACTCGGTGAGACGAACCGTGATGCGACGGGCCGCGTCGACTGACCCGAGTTCGGTGCCGCCGTAGTAGTGGTCGAGGATCTGCTCCCACGACCACCCCTGATCGACCGCCCATCCGTACGCCCCCCATTGGCTCATGCCGCGACCGTGTCCGTCGCCGGTGCCCTCGACGAGATAGGCGATGACGTCAGAGGTGGAGTTGGGGTTCGCCGAGGCAGGGGCCGCGGGCGCGACGACGAGCGAGGACCCAGCCGCGATCGCCGCGGAGAGCAGAATCGCTCGACGGCGACTGGGGGTACGCCGAGGCAAATGCATCAGAGCGAACCGTAGTGAACGGGTGTTCGACGTTGGCGTCACCCCGAGGGCGCGCTTAGGGCCTCGGAACCGCCGCCACCGCGAGGGCGTCGACCCGGTCGTTCATCGGATCACCGCTGTGGCCTTTCACCCACTCGAAGGTGACAGCATGCCGTTCCACCAGTTCGACGAGCGGCTCCCACAGATCGACGTTCGCTACCGGCTGACGCTGCGAGTTCCGCCAGCCATTGCGACGCCATCGCACCCACCATCCGTCTCGGAAACAATTGACGACGTAGGTCGAATCGCTCACGACATGGACCTCGGCTGAGCCATCAGCGAGGGACCGCACCGCCTCGAGCACCGCCATGAGCTCCATTCGCTGGTTCGTGGTGGACGACTCTCCACCGGATCCTGACTTGGATCCGTCAGGGGCGGTCGCCCACGCCCAGCCACCGGGTCCCGGATTTCCCGAGCAGGCACCGTCGGTGTAGACGACGATGCGGTCGGATTCGGCCATCCGCCGAGCATGACACGGCCGCTCGACGCGTTCGCGGACCCGGTGGCGTGTCGAAGGGCACGTCGACACTCGGACGGGTACCGGGCGGTAACCGTGCGAGAATGGATGAATGATCTTCGACGGGTACGTCCATCAACTCCCCGACACCGATCCCGGTGAGACCGAGGAATGGCTCGACTCGCTCGACGCGGTCGTCGACACCCACGGCAAGACTCGGGCTCGATTCCTCTTGTCGCGACTCCTCAGCCACGCCAACGCGCGACAGGTGAGCTTCCCCGCCACCGTCTCAACCCCCTATGTCAACACGATCCCCCGCGAGCAGGAGCCGTGGTTCCCCGGAGATGAGCACATCGAGCGCCGGATCCGCGCATTCATTCGATGGAACGCGGCGATCATGGTGGTCAAGGCCAACAAGCGCGCCGATGGGATCGGCGGCCACCTCTCGACGTTCGCCTCATCGGCCTCTCTCTACGAGATCGGGTTCAACCACTTCTTCCGGGGCAAGGACTCCGACGGCATGGGCGACCACGTCTACTTTCAGGGCCACGCCGCCCCGGGTGTGTACGCGCGCGCCTTCCTTGAGGGGCGCCTCACGACAGACGACCTCGATCATTTCCGCCGCGAGATCGGTCGCGGCGGTCGTGGGCTCTCGAGCTACCCGCACCCTCGGCTCATGCCCGACTTCTGGGAGTTCCCCACGGTCTCGATGGGCCTCGGGCCCATCACCGCCCTCTACCACGCACGCTTCAACCGCTATCTCTCCAACCGTCAACTCGACGACACGGCGAACAGCCGGGTATGGGCATTCCTCGGCGACGGTGAGTGCGACGAGCCCGAGACCCTCGGCGCGATCTCACTCGCCGCGCGTGAGCAACTCGACAACCTCGTGTTCGTCGTGAACTGCAACCTGCAACGGCTCGATGGGCCGGTCCGTGGCAACGGCAAGGTCATCCAAGAGCTCGAGGCCGTGTTCCGTGGCGCCGGTTGGAACGTCATCAAGGTCATCTGGGGCTCGAAGTGGGATGAGCTGCTCGCCCAAGACAAAGACGGCGCGCTGCTGAACCAGATGAACACCACCGTCGACGGGGAGTTCCAGCGTTACGCGGTGGAGAGCGGCAACTACATCCGCGAGAACTTCTTCGGCCCCGATCCGCGGCTCCGCCAGATGGTGTCGCATCTCAACGACGACGAGTTGCGCAACCTGCCTCGCGGAGGCCACGACTACACCAAGCTCTATGCGGCGTATCGGGCGGCAGTCGAGAACCTGGGTTCCGGTCGCCCGACGGTAATCCTGGCCAAGACCGTCAAGGGCTGGACTCTCGGACCGGGTTTCGAGGGAAGGAACTCCACCCACTCCATCAAGAAGATGACCGAGCAGCAGTTGCTCGAACTCCGCGATCGCCTCCACCTCCACGAGGAGATCCCCGAGACGTCGATCACGGCCGATGACCCGCCGTACTTCCGGCCTTCTGAAGACTCGATCGAGTACCAGTACATGATGGAGCGTCGCAAGAGCCTCGGCGGCGTGCTCCCCCGTCGTACGACAACCGTGCGTCGTCCGATCACGATGCCCACTCCCGAAACCTTCGCCGAGATGGACGCCGGTTCGGGAGACATGGCGGTCAGCACCACGATGGGCTTCACCCGCCTGTTGAGGAGTCTCTGCCGCGACGAGGGCATCGGACGGCGGATCGTGCCGATCATCCCCGACGAGGCGCGCACCTTCGGTATGGACTCGCTCTTCCGCGAGCTCGAGATCTACGCCTCTCAGGGGCAGAAGTACGAGCCGGTCGACCACGACCTCCTGCTCTCGTACACCGAGGACTCCGACGGCCAGATCCTCGAGGAGGGCATCACCGAGTCAGGATCAATGGCGAGCTTCATCGCGGCGGGCACGAGCTACGCGACGCGCGGGGTGCCGATGATTCCGTTCTACACCTTCTATTCGATGTTCGGGTTCCAGCGAACCGGCGATCTCATCTGGCAAGCGGCCGATATCCGCGCGCGCGGATTCATGATGGGTGCGACCGCTGGGCGAACCACCCTGCTCGGTGAGGGCTTGCAGCACCAGGACGGCCACTCGCTCGTTCTCGCGTCGACGGTGCCAACGGTGCAAGCCTTCGATCCCGCCTTCGCCTACGAGGTCGGCGCGATCGTGCGCGCCGGCATCGAGCAGATGTACGGCCCGGACTCCCCCGAGTCAGAACGCGACGTCATCTATTACTTGACCCTCTACAACGAGAACTACCCGATGCCGGCGCTGCCGGAGGACGCGGCGCTCGCCGAGGAATTCCGCTCGGGCGCGGTTCGCGGCATGTACCGGTTCGCAGCCGCACCGGAAGGCCCCTCTCGCCGAGCCACGATCCTGTTCTCGGGGGTTGCCCATTCAGCCGCTCGAAAGGCGGTCGAGGAGCTCGCGGAGCATTACGACGTCGGAGCCGAGCTGTGGTCGGTCACCAACTACAAGCGCCTCCGTGAGCAGGCAATGGCCACCGAGCGTTACAACCGCCTGCATCCCTCGGCCAAACGCGAGACCGCTCTCGTCACCTCCCTGCTCTCGGAGTCGACCGGGCCCATCACCGCTGTCACCGACTTCATGTGCGCCGTTCCCGAGCAGATCGGGCGTTACGTCCCCACCGGTCGACCCTTCAAGGTGCTCGGCACGGACGGCATGGGTCGGAGCGACACCCGTGAGTCGCTGCGCCGGCACTTCGAGGTCGACTGCGGGCACGTGGTCGTCTCGACGCTCGAGGGGCTCGCCGATCTCGGCGAGGTGGACCGCTCACTGGTCGCCGATGCGATCGCGCGCTACGACATCGACCCGGACGCGGTCGACCCGTTCCTCGTCTGACTGACGAACGTCAGTCGGGTCGCACGCGGTCGAGCCAACCGCTGAGAATCGCGATGGCCCTCGGGTCGTGGCGGAGCCGATGACCGGCTCCTGCCAGAACGTTCAACTCGGCTTCCCCGTGCGCTTGAGCGAGTTGGCGCGCGTCGGAGACCGGCACGCTCTCGTCGTCCTCGCCGTGGAGCACGAGTAGGGGTCGCGGGGCGAATCTGCGCGCCGACACAACCGGCCGGAATCGTCGGAAGGCGCGCGACCAGTCCTCCATCGAGGCCGGATATCCCGGGGTGCGCACCGCTCCGATATCGCGGGCGTGCTCAAGGAACCTTCGAGGGTGCTCCGCCCAGTCATCGAAATCGGCTCGTGGTGACAGGAGGGCAGCCGCGATCACCCGAGGGTCGTCGGCCGCGGCGCAGATCGCGATCGACCCACCGGTGTTGGCGCCGATCAGCACCACCCCGCTGAGCTCGACATTTCGTCCGAGGTGGTCGATGGCGTTGCGAAGATCATCCATCCATCCCTGAAGCGAGAAGTCGCCGGTCGAATTACCGCACCCGCTGAACGTGAAGGTCAGACCCGCGTATCCGACCTCGTGGGTGAGTCGGTCGACCAGTTCAGGAAAGGTGCCGGCTGAGCGTCGTGCGTCGATCGGTCCGATCGGGAAGCCATGACAGAGCACGAGGCCCGGAACTGGGCCGTCGATTCCGGCGGGAACACTCAGGTGACAAGAGAGCCGCTCGTGGCCGCTCTCGAAGGTCGAGTCCAAACTGCCTCAACTCTCAGGCGCGAGGACGACGGTGTCGTCGACGCATACCCGGCCGGGCCGCGGTGTAACCGCGGTTGCGTGCCTCCGCGAGGGTGTCCGGCGCGAAGCAGATCCCGACCTCGGCTTCCACGATGTCGTCGATGATCGTGGGGTCGGTCCACTCGTCGAGGTCGTAGACGAGTTGGGTGCGCTTGTCGCCGAGGAATCGCGTGTGCTCGAAGCGGGAGGGGCGTTCCATGGGCTGAGACGCTAGTCGCCGATGACGTCATCGGGGGCTGCGGTTGGGCCGACGGCTCCGATCGCATCGAAGTAGGCCAGGTGGGCACTTACCACCTCGACCGCGTCGACGTCGTCGAGCAGTTCAACACCGTCGTCGACGGCCACGGCGAGCAAGTGGGCGATCAGGGTGGTCTCATCCACGAGGACGGTCTCGTCAATGTCCTGTGATCGATCGACGACCCGGTCAGGTTGGAGGCCGCGTTCGTGGAGCCATCCCATGTGGGCGATGAGCAGGCGTTCCACTTCCGCCGGGGTCAGCCGGGCCTGACTCGACGTTGGGAGTCGATCGCACACGAAGTCCACGGCCTCGTCGAGTCGGTACACCGCTCGTGGCGCGATGCCGTCGAGCCGGTGCGACTCCCGGCCGATCGCTAACGCCGCGATAACGAATGTGATCACGGCCGCGACGAGCGTGGCGATGATCGTGGAGGTCTCCACGGTGGCCTCCGGGCTCCGGCGCTCAGATACCGATGCGCTTGGCCAGCACCTCGCGATGGTAGGTCGGGTCGCCGAAGAGCAGCTCGGAGGACTTGGCGCGCTTGAAGTAGAGGTGCGCCGGGTGCTCCCAGGTGAAGCCGATACCGCCGTGGATCTGGATGTTCTCAGCGGTCGCGTGGAAGTAAGCCTCCGAGCAGTAGGCCTTCGCGAGCGAGGCCACGGAGGGGAGCTCCTCGTTCATCTCGCTGGCGCACCACAGCCCGTAGTAGGCGGCGCTCTTGGCCGACTCGACCTCAAGGAGCATGTCGGCGCACTTGTGCTTGATCGCCTGGAATGAGCCGATCGGCCGGCCGAACTGGACTCGGTCCTTGGCGTATTGAACGGCCATCTCCAGCACGAGCTGAGCACCGCCGACCTGCTCGGCGGCAAGTCCGACGGCGGCGAGGTCGAGCACCGTCTCGAGCACCTGCCATCCGGCGCCTTCAGCGCCGATCAGTGTGGCCGGGGTCGAGGAGAACTCGAGGCGAGCCTGCTTACGCGTCTGGTCCATGGTGGCGAGAGCGGTGCGCTCGAGTCCGGAGGCCCCTGCGTCGACGGCGAAGAGGCTGACTCCGGCCGACGTGCGCGCGGCGACGAGGATGAGGTCCGCCGTGTGTCCGTCGAGGACGTACGACTTGGTGCCGGTCAGGGTGTAGCCGTCACCGGAAGCGGTGGCTTCCATGGTGATGCCGCTCTCGTCCCAGCGGCCTGACGGCTCGGTAAACGCGAGGGTGGCGATCGTGGTACCGGCGGCGATACCGGGCAGATGCGCCGCTTTCGCGGCTTCGTCGCCCGAGTGGATGAGGGTATTGGCGGCCAGCACGACCGAGGAGAAGAACGGCGCGCAAAGCAAGGCGCGACCCATCTCCTCGAGCACGATCCCGAGCTCGACGTAGCCGAAGCCGGAGCCGCCGTACTCCTCGGGGATGTGCATGCCCTGCAGACCCATTTGCTCGGCCATCTGCTTCCAGACGTCGGCGTCAAAACCCGCGTCGGTCTCCATCTGCTCGCGCACGGCCTCTTCGGAGCTCTTTGCTTCCATGAAGGCGCGGATGGTGCTGCGCAGTTCGTCCTGTTCCTCAGTGAAGGCGAAGTTCATGCCGGGATTCTGGCAGTGGGGTCATCTCCGGACAAGTCGTAGTGTGTACATCTATGTACACACGTATCGGTATCCGCGATCTTCGCGCCGACCTTGCGGCGGCGATCCGTCGAGCTCGCTCCGGCGAGCGCACCGTGATCACCGACCGCGGTCAACCGGTCGCCGAACTCGGACCACCAGCGACGGACGCCGAGCCGAACGCTCTCGAACCCCTTCTTCATCGCGGCGCGCTCATCGCGCCGAGACGCACCGGCGAACGTCGCACCCCTCGGCCCGTCTCTGTCTGGAGTGGTGCCCGCCTCGACCGCGCGCTTCGGGAGCTCCGCGGATGAGCCGCCTCGGACTCGACTCGACGGCGTTGCTCTCCCTCTGCGTCGATCATCCGCATCGCACCGGGCTCCTCGACGCCTTCCTCGGCGCCGAGGTCGTCTCGGCCAGCGCCCTCGCGCTCACCGAGGCCATTGCCGGAATCGATCGTCTCACCGACTCCCCCATCGACCGGGGCGACCTCGAGGACGAGGTGCGCCTGCTCTGGGATCAACTCTTCGTCGTGCCCGTTGACGCGGAGTGCCTCGAGCAGGCCGCCTCGATACTCCGTGATCGACCGCTCCGAGTGAGCGACGCCATCCACCTGAGCGCTGCGCTCAGAATCGGTGGGGACATGACGTGGGCTACCCACGACCCGACTCAAGTGCCGGTCGCGGAGGCGCTCGGGCTCAAGCTGTGGACCCCCGAGGCGTGATTGGTGGCGTGCTCGGACCCCGGATGGGAGACTGATGCGATGTCCACCCTGCACTGGTCGAACTCCGACGCCGAGATCCATCGGGTGGTGGTTGGCGGCTACGACAACAACGTGTTCGTGGTCCGGTGTCGAGCAACCGGCGAGGCCGTGCTGATCGACGCCGCGAACGAGCATGAGCGACTCCTCGAACTCGCCTCCACCCTCGGCGTGCGCCGAGTCCTCGAGACCCACGGCCACTTCGACCACATCGGCGCCGTCACGGAGATGCGCGAGGCGGGTTACGAGGTGGCGGTCACCGCGGCCGACGCGCCGATGCTCCGCGAGGTCGGATACGACGTGTTCATCGACGATGCCGAGGTCATCGAGTTCGGGCGCCTTCGCCTCGACGCGATCCACAATCCGGGGCACACACCGGGTTCGGTCTCGTTCAAGCTCGCCGGGGCACCCGTGCTGTTCAGCGGCGACACGCTCTTCCCGGGCGGACCGGGCGCCACCAAATTCGAGGGCGGTGACTTCGACACCATCATCCGGTCCATCGACGACCTGTTGTTCGCTCTCCCCGACGACACCATCGTGATGCCCGGGCACGGCCTCGACACCACGATCGGCACCGAGCGACCGCATCTGCAGGAGTGGGTGGACCGCGGATGGTGAGACATGTCGGCCTACGAGCGATCCGATGAGATACGACGAGAGACCAACCGACGCGACCCCGATCGACACGGGCGATTTACCCGACACCCCGGTTCGCGACCGCAACATTCCAGCACGAGCCTGGACCGCCGCACCGGCCCGACTTCTCGCGCTCGGCACCGACCTGCCTGACGCGCCAGAGGCCGAGTACAAGCGACGTATCGGACCGTGGCTGCTCTGGCGTGCTGGCCCCGCCAGCGGCGCTGAGGCCCGCTACTGGGTCTGCCACGGCAGCGACCACAGTCTCCAGTTCGAGCTGGACCTCCACGCGGACGGCTCGGCCGAGGGCGTCGGACCAAGCGGAGCCCGTCACGACCGATTCCGCGACTGGAAGATCGACCTCCGCGATCACGACCACGCCGTTGGTCAGTAGCCACGATCCCAACCGCAGGCGGAGCCCCCGGTACTCTGAGGTGATGGTGTCCAACGGGCCATCGGTCGCGTTTCGCGAGGGAGCGGACATACGCCTTGGCGGGATGACTCCTCCTCGCTCGGTGCTGACCCTCGGCCGCGAGACTGAACTCGTACGCGCTGACGGTCGACCCACCCCCGAGTTCCGCGCATCGCTGAGGCGCATTCCCAATCTCCGCAACGCCGCCACGATCGCCGCTCTGTACGGACAGACACTGCTCGTGCTCTGGCTGGCGGTTGCTCTTGGCTGGTGGGCGTGGCCGATCGCGTTCTTGCTCATGGGCCGCGCCCACGCCCAGTTCGCAGCGCTCATGCACGAAGCGGCGCATCGGCTGCTGTTCTCGAATCGCCGTGCGAACGACCTCGTTGGCCGATGGCTGCTCGGCTATCCCGGTTGGGTCTCGACCGATGCCTACCGGCGAGTCCACATGGCGCATCACCGACGCGAGTTCGGCCCGGACGAGCCTGACCTGCCGCTGTATCAGGGCTACCCCGTCGGTCGGGCGAGCCTCCGCCGGAAGTTGCTGCGCGACCTGACCGGCCGCACCGGTCTGCGACTCCTTCGCGCCCAGTTCTCGGGGCTGAGGCAACGCGACCGGAGAGCTCGGCGCACCGCGGCAAGCATCCTCGCCGTCCAGGGTGCGCTGTTCGCGATCTCGATCGCTCTTGGCCAGCCGCTCGTCTACCCGGTGCTGTGGTTCCTTCCGTTCCTCACGGTGTGGCGTGTCATCAACCGTCTTCGTTCGATCGCCGAGCACGGCGGCCTCGAGGCATCCGATGATCGCCGGGTCACCACGCATTGCATCGCCTCCCAGGCGCTCTGGTTCCGCTTCCTGGTGGGGCCGTACATGCTCGGTTACCACCTCGTCCATCACGTCGACGCCGGGGTGCCGTTCCGAAGCCTCCCGCGATACCACCGGGCACTGATCGAATCGGGCTACATCTCGGAGGGGTACGCCTACCGCTCCTACCCCCAGTTGTGGCGGGCATTGGCGGCCGACCCCGCCTGATTTCCCCTACCACGACAGTGCTAATTATCTGCTCGACTCGTAGGATTTGAGCCATGTCGAGCCCCTCGGAAGCCACCGCCTCTCCCCTCTTCCGGGTCACTGGCCTCCGTGCCCGGCCCACCGCCGAACCCGGTGCGCCCGAGGCAGCCGAGATCCTCCGCGGGCTCGACCTCACGGTTCGAGCCGGTGAGGTCCACGCGATCATGGGCCCGAACGGATCGGGCAAATCGACCCTCGGAAACACGCTGCTCGGCTCCCCGGAATACGAGGTGACCGCGGGAACCCTCGAACTCCGGGGCGAGGACATCTCCGAGTGGAGCCCCGACGAACGGGCCCGGGCCGGAATGTTCCTCGCCTTCCAGTACCCCCAGGAGATCCCCGGGGTCTCGGTCATCCAGTTCCTCCGCCAAGCCCTCTCCGCGCGAAAGGGCATCGACCTCTCCGTGCTCGAGCTTCGTCTCGCCGCGATCGAATGGATGGAGCGCCTCGGCATGGATTCATCGTTCGTCGACCGCTATCTCAACGAGGGGTTCTCCGGCGGCGAGAAGAAGCGCAACGAGATCATGCAGATGGCCATTCTCGGACCCGAGATCGCAATCCTCGATGAGACCGATTCGGGCCTCGACATCGACGCCCTTCGGATCGTGGCCAACGGGATCCACGAGGTTCGCGCGGACCGGCCTGAGATGGGCGTCGTGCTCATCACCCACTACCAGCGACTCCTCGATGAGGTCCGCCCCGACCACGTGCACATCCTCGTCGACGGACGCATCATCACCTCAGGTGGCATGGAGCTCGCCGAAGAACTCGAGCGCTCCGGCTACGAGTCGTTCCGGGCAGGGGTGTGACCGGGTGACCCCGTCGGCCGTCGCGCCACCGGATTGGGAGCGAATCCGCTCCGACTTCCCCGTGCTGCGACGCGAGATCGATGGGCGCCCCATCGTCTATCTCGACTCGGCGAACACCTCCCAAAAGCCCGAGGTCGTGATCGAGGCAATGGCGTCGTTCATGCGCGAGGGGTACGCGCCGATCAACCGGAGCGCCTATCGACTCGCCGCTGCCGCGACCGACGCGTTCGAAGGCGCCCGCGCCAAAGTCGCCCGATTCATCAACGCCGCACGTCCCGAGGAGGTCGTGTTCACCCGCAACGCGACCGAGGCGTTGAACATGGTGGCGCAGTCATGGGGTCGCGCGAACCTTCGCGCCGGTGACGCGGTCGTGCTCACCCATATGGAGCATCACGCCAACATCGTCCCGTGGCAGATGCTCGTCGACCAGATCGGCATCGAACTCCGGTTCATCCCCCTGACCGATGACGGACTCCTCGACCTCGACGGGTTGCCCACGCTCCTCGACGGGGCCCGCGTGCTCTCGGTGACGGCCATGAGCAACGTGCTCGGCACCATCAACCCGGTCGAGCGACTCGTGGCGGCCGGGCGCGATGCCGGCTGCATGGTCATGATCGACGCTTGCCAGTCGGTCCCCCACGGCATCACCGATGTGCAGGCCTGGGGCGCTGACTTTGTCGCGTTCTCCGGCCACAAGATGCTCGGCCCCTCGGGCATCGGTGTGCTCTGGGGTTCGAGCGAGCAGCTCGAACTCCTCCCACCGTTCCTCGGTGGCGGCAACATGATCGACGACGTCCGTCTCGACGGTTTCACCTGCGCGCCGGTCCCCGCCAAGTTCGAGGCGGGCACACCGGCCATCGTCGAGGCGGTAGGTCTCGGCGCGGCGGTCGACTACCTCGAAGCCATTGGCATGGCGAACGTCCGCCAACACGAGATGTCGCTGACGCGTTACGCGATCGACAGTCTCCGCGCCCGCTACGGCGACGACATCGTCATCCACGGCACCGACAACGTGGAGCAGCGTGGAGGGGTGCTCTCGATCGCATTCCGTGACATCCACCCGCACGATCTGTCTCAAGTGCTCGATGAGAGCAACATCTGCGTTCGCGCCGGCCATCACTGCGCGAAACCGCTGATGCGGCTTCTCGGGGCCAACGCGACCGTCCGGGCCAGCATGTACGTCTACAACGATCGCAGCGACGTCGACGCGCTCGTTGAGGGCCTCGACGGCGCCTCGGATATCTTCGGCTTCTAACCCCCGACCTGAGGTAAATGCGATGCCCGGACTCGAAGACCTCTACCGAGAGATCATCCTCGACCACTACAAGAATCCGCGGAACCGCGGTGAGTTGCCCGAGCCCGCGATCAGCGTCGAAGGACACAACCCGCTCTGCGGTGACGAGATCACGCTCTACCTCGATGTGGCCGATGACATCGTCCGCGACGTGAAGGTGTCGGGCCAGGGTTGCTCGATCTCGCAGAGCTCAGCCTCGATGATGACGCAGGCGGTTATCGGAAGACCGGTCGCCGAGGTGCGGGCCGTCATCCGACGCTTCAAGTCGATGATGGCGATCGAGGAGGACGGGCTCGAGCCGAGCGACACCGATATCTCACTCGGTGACCTTGAAGCCCTTCAGGGTGTCGTGAAGTTCCCGGTGCGAATCAAGTGCGCCACGCTCTCGTGGAACACCCTCATCCAGGCGCTCGAT